>JAGRNP010000103.1 GCA_020440705.1 bacterium
GACGCCAGACGAGGGCGCCCTCCGCGGGGAGGGCGCCCTCGTCCGTGCGGTCCGCGAGCAGGTGCCTCAATCGCCGTCGTAGTCGGCAGCCTGCCGGCGGGAGAGCGAGATGCGGCGCCGCGAGAGGTCGATGTCCAGGACGCGCACCGTGATGGGCTCGCCCTCGTTCAGGACCTCGCGCGGATGGATGATGCGCCGGTTGGCCAGCTCGGAGATGTGGATCAGGCCCTCGACGCCCGGCCTCAGCTCGACGAAGACGCCGAAGTCGACCAGACGCGTGACCGTGCCGTCGACGTCCGCGCCCGGCTCCATGGTCGAGGCCGCTTCGGGCCACGGGTCCGACGCCAGCGCCTTGATGGACAGGCTGATCCGCTCGGAGCGGCCCTGGCCCAGATTCTGGATCTCGAGCACCTTGACCCGCACGGTCTGGCCCTCCTTCAGCACCTCCGAGGGGTCGCCCACGCGCTGGTGGGAGATCTGCGAGATGTGGACGAGGCCCTCGACGCCGCCGATGTCGATGAAGGCGCCGAACGGGACCAGGCGGGTCACGACGCCTTCGAGGGCGTCGCCGAGGCCGAGGGTGTCGCGGGTGTCGCGCGCCTGGGACTCGCGCGCCGACTGGAGGATCGCCCGGCGCGAGACGACGACGTTGCGCCCGTCCTCGGACAGTTCGAGGATCTTGAACTTCAGGGTGCGGCCCACGAAGACCGACGGGTCGTCGGCCCGGCGCACGTCGATCTGGCTGAACGGGCAGAAGGCCCGGACGCCGCCGAGATCGATGGAGAACCCGCCCTTGTTGGTGTCGCCGACCTTGCCCTCGACGGGAGTGCCCGCCTCGTAGGCCTGCTGCAGGGCCGCCCGTCCCGCCTCGCGCAGGTTGATGGCCAGGGTGAGCTTCAGGCCGCCGTCCTTGCCCTTGGCGATGTGGCCGGTGACCTGGTCGCCGACCTGGTGCTTCAGTTCGCCGCTCTCGTCCTTGAGTTCCTCGACCGCCATCGGCAACTCGTTGCGCAGGCCGCAATCGACGAAGGCGTCGTCGTCGCCGATCTGCACGATGGTGCCCGTCACCTTGTCGCCGACCTTGGCGTCGGCGAGGGCCGCGCCCGGGCCGGAATCGAGCAGGGCCGCGAATTCGCCGGAATCCTCGGACTCGTTGATGGGCGCCGCTCCGTCGGCCGACGCTTCCGACGCGGCCGCTGCCGGGGTCGCCGTCTCCGGGGTCTCGCTGGTTTCGGGGGCGTTCGGGGCGGGGTTCTCGTTCTGGTCGAAGGTCATTTCCGGGTCCTGTTCTCAAGGGTCTGGGACAAAACCGCCCCTTCCGCACGCGGTCGCCGCGCCGGGGCGGCGTGCGGTCGGGCGGTGGGGCCTGTCCGCACTATACCATAACTGCCGCATTTTTCCCATACTCGGAATCCGCAAATTCGTGGCGCCGGCGGTTCAGACGGTCTTGACCACGACGAGGGTCAGGTCGTCGCCCGCGTCGGGCGGAGGCTGGTCCGGGGCCGGGGCGGCGCCATCGCCGACATGGGCGTGAACCGCCTGCACCACCGCGTCGATGATGACCGCTGGCGGGGTGTGGGCCCGGGTGACGACGATCTCGAGCAGGCCCGACTCGGCGAATTCCGCCTCGCGGCTGTCGGTGGCCTCGGTCACGCCGTCGGTGTACACGACGAGGACGTCGTCCGGGCCCAGGGTGACCCGGGTGACGGGGTACTCCATCTCGGGCAGCATGCCCAGGGGGGTGCCGGCCGGCGGCAGCCACTCCTGACGGCCATTGCCGTGGCGCAGCAGGGGCGGATTGTGGCCGGCGCTGGCGTAGCGCAGGGCGCCGCCCCCGGGTTCGAGCACCGCCAGGAAGACCGTGGCGAAGCGTTCCGGGTCGGTGCTCGCGTAGAGGGCGCGGTTGGCGGCCGCCAGCAGGTCGCCGGGATCGTCCATGACCAGCGCCAGGGCCCGCAGGCTGGCCTGCAGGGTGCTGGCCAGCAGGGCCGCGGGCGTGCCCTTGCCCGAGATGTCGGCCACCACCAGCGCCGTGGCCCCGCCGCGGAGGGTGAGGAAGTCGTAGGTGTCGCCGCTGACCGACCGGCTGGGAACGTTGACGGCGGCCACCTGATAGCCCGGCACCTGGGGCACGGCCTGGGGCAGCAGCTGCTGCTGGATGGAGCGCGCGGCGGCCAGCTCCGCCTGGAGCTCCTCCTTGACCAGCGTGTCGTTGAAACCCTCGAGGCCCACCCGCGCGGCAGCCTGCTGGGAGGCCGCCAGGGACTGGGCGAAGAGGTTGTCCGGCAGGGTGATGCCGACTACGCGGGCCATGTCCTGCACCTCGCGGTCGACCTTGGCCGCGAGGGCCTCGAGCGCCGGACCGGCCAGCCCCAGCCGCGGCGCCAGGTCGTCCAGCCGGGCCCGCGGCGTGCGGTCGCCGCTGTCGCCGAAGCCGATGGCGCGGGCGATCTCGATGGCGTCGCGCAGCTCGGTGATCAGGGCGACGGCCTCGGCGTCGACCTCGCCGGCCACGTAGTCCTCGGGGTAGAATTCGACCGTGTCGGCGAAGACGCGGGGCAGCTTCCACTCGCGCAGCAGGCGTCCGCCCAGCTCCCCGTGATGGAAGTCGAGGACACGCATCTCGGCCTCGACCAGGGTGGTGCGCCGCTGCCGCGCGAAATCGACCACCGCCGCGAACTCGGTGCCCGTGCGCTGGGCCAGGATCGTGACGCCGAGCCCGTGCAGGATGCCGGCCAGCCAGGCGTCCTCGGGATTGGCGGTGCCCCGCTGCCAGGCCAGGCCCTGGGAGCAGCTGGCCACGGCCAGGCAGTGCTTCCAGAACTCGCCCATGTCGAGGCCGCGTCCGGCGTCCGCGTCCGGCGCCATGTCGTGCATGCCCATCAGCAGGGCCACGTTGCGGACCCGCCGGATGCCCAGGCGCACGAGGGCCCCGCGCAGGTTCTTCACCTCCTGGCCCTGGGCGAAGGCCGCGCTGTTGGCCAGGGCGAGGAAGCGCAGCGAGAGCACGTTGTCGCTCATGATCACCCGGGTCAGTTCCCCGAGATCACACTCCGGGTCGGAGGTGAGCCGGACGACCTGGGCGGCCAGGGACGGCAGGGTGCCCACCTCGCCGACGAGTTCCGTCACGAAGTATTTCGTGTTCGTCTCCATGGCCTAGGAATCGGCTTGGTGGGCAAGGATTTAAGGAAATCTTCAGCGGGTCGCCGCTACTTGACCAGCGCGACCTTGCCGCTCGCCCGCGGGACCCCGTCCAGGGCGATGGCGTAGACGTAGGTGCCGGCGGCCGCGGGACGACCGGCGGCGTCGCGGCCGTCCCAGGCGATGACGTTGGGCCCGGACCGGCCCGACCGGGGACCGCTGCGCCACACCTCGCGTCCGGCCACATCCCACACGAGAATCTCGCAGACCTGGTCCGCGGCGAGGGAGAAGGAGATGCGCACCAGCGGATTGAAGGGGTTGGGCGCCGCCCGATGGCTGAGCACGCGGGCCCGGCCCGGCTGTTCGGCCACCGCTGCGGGGTCGGTGACCTCGACGATCTCGTCCACGTTGATGTGCCCCTGGGCGCCGGTCTCCGCATCCCGGATCTGGATGTAGCACATGCGGCCCTGGTACGGCGTGAGGTCCCACTCGACCGGGCTCATGGTGTCGTTGCCGTTGCCCGTGGCCAGGTGCAGGATCGCGTCGTCGGCGTCGTCGACGAGGGCCACGTAGCAGGTGACCGGATGGTAGCCCCCGCCCACCAGCAGGGTCATGCGGTCGCCGGTGATCGGGAAGCGGATGCTCTCGGCGACGCCGATCGCCCCGTCACCCAGGCGCAGCCCCGGCGCCCCCCACTCGGACAGGGGCCCCCGGTAGTATTCGGCGCTGCCGTAGTACCCGTTGCCGACCAGTCCCACCGAAGGCTCCCCGCGCCACACCGGGTTGTCGCCGAAGGTCGGATTGGCGAGGTTCGCCGAGCCCTGCAGCAGCGTCCACTCGGCCGCCATGGGGTGGGGGCGGTGCACGTCGACGATGGCCCCGGCCGCGTCGGTCACCAGGGTGTCCGTGCGCACCACATAGGAGATGGTCGCGCCGTCGGGCTGGTAGAAGTTCGCGAGCCGCGAGAAGAGCCACACGCCCGGATCGAACTGGTCGACCTCGGGCGCGAAGCCGCCGTCGAGGTAGACGCGATCGGCCATGGTCCAGTCGGCGGGATCGGCGGCCGAGATCAGCGACACCCCGATGTCGCCGAACTCGCCGAACAGCAGGTTGTGGGTGCTGCCGATGATCCGGTACTGGCAGCTCTCCAGCACCTTGCCCGGCGTGGGACCGTCGTTCGTGAAGAGCGGATCCAGATCGGTCCACCAGACCAGATCGGTCGACACGGCGTGGTGGACGACGCCCGGCAGGCCGGCGCCGCTGCTGCGCGCGGTCAGCAGCAGGTGCCAGCGATCGTCCTGGCGATAGACGAAGGGATCCCGGAAGTCCTGCCAGGTCGAGTCCTGGTTCACCCAGTTGAAGGGGCCGGGCGTCAGGCGGGGGTTGTCGACGACCGGCGTCCACCCCTGCAGGTCGTCGCTCGTGGCGAAGCCGATGCTCTGGTTGAAGGTCGCGTCGGCCCCCGTGTAGGCGATCATCCAGCGCTTGTTGGCCTCGTCACGGAAGACATCGGGCGCCCAGACCGCACCGGCGTCCCACGCGCCCAGGCCCGAGGTGAGGATCGCCTGCGGCGCCGACCAGTGCCTGAGGTCCGGACTCGTCGCCTGCCAGAGGGTGTCGGCGGCCGAGGCGTGGGGCGTCTGCTCGTGGATCGAGTGATAAAAGATGTGGTAGATCCCGTCGGCCCGGATGATACTGAAGTCCCAGACCTGACGCTCCGGATGGACATAGTAGGCCTGCTCGAAATCGAAGCGGACGAGAGCCGCCGCCGGTGGGCCCCAGACGGCCGCGAGGGCCAGGGCCAGCCCGGCCAGGACCGCACGCAGCCGCAGCGGGAACCCGGTCCCGGCAACCGGGTTGGTCCGGGCGGGACGCGGAGGGGGCGAGATGTCCACGGACCATTCTCCTGCCGGACGCGGAATCCGGCGCCACGGGGCGATGGGGGGCCGTTGGGCCGCATTCACGTTTCGAAAGAAACGTATCGGAAGATGATTTTGGATATTATCACATCCAGGGGATGGCGTCAATGTGAAGGCCTCCGCCGGGCGCTGGCGCTGGCGCTGGCCGGGGCCGTTCTGGCGGCTGCGGGCCCGGTACGCGGGGCCGTCCGGGAAGACGTCCACGCCACCGCGCGCGCCGGTCTGGCGCGGGTGGACAGCCTGCTGCAGGCGGGGGTCCCCACGGCGGCCGTGGCGGAGGCCCGCCGCCTGTCCGCCCGTGTCGGAGACGATCCGGTCTACGGATGGCAGGTCACCGGACGCCTGGGGCTGGCCCTGCTGGCCTCCGGCGAGGCCGCGGCGGCGCTGCCCCACCTCGAGGACATCGTCCGCCACCTGCCCCGCGACGCGGTCCACCACCGCAACCTCGGGGCTGCGCTGCTGCAGCTCGACCGCCGGGGGCGGGCCCTGAGCGAATACCAGGTGGCGGTCGAACTGGATCCCGCCGATCCGGAGCTGCGACGGGAGTACGGCCAGATGCTGCTGGCCTTCCGCGACCTGCGTCGGGCCGGGCGCGAACTCCACACCGCACGGGAGCTGTGCGGCGGGTGTCCGGCCACCGACGAACCCCTCGCGTCGTACCATCTGCTGGCGGGGGAGCCGGCGGCGGCGGTGCCCTACCTGCAGCGCATCCAGGCGAGGAACCCTTCGCCGGAGCATCGAAGGACCCTGCTGGCGGCCCTGGTCGCCGCGGGCCAGGACTCCGCCGTGGTCGCCCTGATCGGGACCGGCGAAGCGGAGCGGCGACCGGCCGACGAATGGCGCCTGCTCGTGGAGGCCGAGGGGCGGCTGGCCGACCTGCCGACCACCCGGGAGGTGGCTGCGGGGCTCGCAGCGAACCCGGAACGCGTGCCGCGGGCCGTCGCGGGCGACGACCGCTTCTGGGGGACGGTCGCCCTGAACCTGATCGGGGCCGCGGCCTGGGACGACGCGCTGCGGGCCGTCGATCGCGCCATCGCCCTGGCGCCGGACGCCGTGGTGCACCGGAACAACCGGGTCGTCGTCCTGACGGCCCTCGGCCGCCACGACGAGGCCCGCGCCGAGTGGGAGCGGGTGCGCCGACTCGATCCCACCCGGGCGGAGAATCCGCCCCCGCCGAAGGAGAATCCGTGATCGCATCGCCGTCCGTCCGCTGCGCCCGCCGTGTCGCCCGGCTTCTGCCGCTGGTCGTCCTGGCGGCCTGCGCGCCGCCGCCCGCGCCCGCCCCCGACCCGGTCGCCGCGCCCCCCGCGGCGAACCTCCTGCACGAGACCCCGGCGCCGGACGGGCCTTTCCGCGAGCACCGCCTGGCCCGCTGCCGCGACGACATCGACGTCGACGTGCCGCCGCGCGTCGAGCGCTACCTGGGGCTGAGCTCGGAGTACTTCCGCGACGGCTCCGGCTCCGACGGCATGATCGAACTCGAACTGGGCCTGCAGGCCGGACTCCGCCACCCCCTGATGCTGCTCACCCTGGGCCAGCTGTACCTGCTGGCGGGCCAGGGCGATCCGGACCTCCTGCCCGTCGAAGGCCCCGCCGCCGACGTGGGCAGCTACGCGCGCAACAAGCCCCGGCTGCTGGGGCGGGCGCGCGCCCTGCTGGAAGAGGCGCGGGCCGGGCGGCCGGACGACGCCGCGATCGAGTACCTGCTGGCCGACGCGGCGCGCACCGCCGGCGACCAGGCCGCCGCCGACTCTCTCGTCGCCGTGGGTCACACCAAGTGCACCGGCGGCCGCAGTTTCCGCATCCTGCAGATGTACCAGCAGCTCTACCAGCACCCGCCGCGGTACCTGGGCGGCGGTCCGGCGCCGATCTACCCGCAGGCGGCGGTGGCGAAGGGCCTGGGGGGGGACGTGGTGCTCGACCTGCTGCTCAGCCCGGCGGGCGAGGTCCGCCAGTACGTGGCGGTCGAGAGCCCCGGGGCGGCCCTGACGGCGGCCGCCTGGACCAGTCTGCGCCAGGGGCGCTACGAGCCTGCGAGTGTGGGGAAATACGCCGTCTGGTCGTGGTTGCGGGTCACCACGGCGTTCCATCTGGACCCGTAAACCCGAACTGCCGGTTGATTTGAAGCACCGGATTGCCTTATTTTTCCCTATCACGGTCGGCGACGCGCCCGGACCGGTACCGGGCGCTGCCCGGGGCCCGTCCCGGCCCGGGCCGACCACTCCCAACCCCCGCCGGAGGTTCATCCGAACATGAAGTGGACGCGCAAGCGCTTCCTGCTGCTGCCCTACGTCGCCCTGCTGGCCATCCTGGTCGTGGTCGGCTGCACGAGCAAAGAGGACCCGTCCGAGACCCTGACCACCTGCGGCAACCACAGCTGCGGCGATCTGGTCATGGTCACCACGGACACGTCGAGCGACGGATTCCACTACCTGAACGCGAGCCTCTCGCCGGACGGATCGCAGATCCTGTTCTCGGCCGACTGGAAGGCCATGCCTTCGGACCCCCGCGATCCCGGGGACGAGCTGTACACCTCGTACCGTCAGCTCGTGGTGATTCCGATCCAGGAGGGCACCGAGCCCACCAGCAGCCTGGCCGACCAGGGGGCGACGCTGATCCGCCTCTTCCCCCAGAACAACGTGTGGTACAAGGGGCGGCCCCAGTACATCGCCCAGGCCCTCGACGACGACAAGGCCTACCCTCTCTGGGAGGACGACCAGTCGGTCATCTTCTGCCTGCGCTCCCAGGAGTACCTGGCCGACAACTACCGGCTGTTCCGCGTCGACATCTCGAATCCCGACCTGGCGCCCTTCGTGCCCCTGTTCATGGAGCCCGAGGACTTCTTCGAGTCGCCGGCGCCGCCGTTCTCCCAGCACCTGGAGCCGACCCTCTCGCCGGCCGGCCTGGCCATGGGCCGCTGGCTCGTCTTCACGCGCTCCTCGTGCGCCCTGGTCGACTCGTTCGAGACCTGCACCGGCACCGCCCTGTGGGCCCTGGACATGAACACCGCCGGCGACAACTTCGGCTACGACACGACGTTCTTCCCGCTCACCAACGAGTACTCGCGCCTGGAGAACCCGCGCTTCTCGCCCGATGGCCGGAAGATCATCTTCTCCGGCGGCATGGATGTCTCCGGCGCCGGCACGGGTGCGGGCACCGAGCTCTTCACCATCGATTTCGACACGACCGGCCTGGACGCCGGCACGATGCCCCTGGACCGGAACCTCAAACGGCTCACCTTCACGGCCGTCAGTCCGGGCGATCCCATCTCGGGCATCTTCAACTCGAATCCGGTGTATTCCAACGACGGCCGCAACGTCTACTTCATCTCGACGCGGCGCGCCCCGTCGATCACGCTGCACGACCGCAACGTCTGGCGCATCCCGGCCGACGGCAGCCTCGATCCGGTGATCCACTACTTCACCCGGTCCGACGAGGCCGATCCGTCGATCATGCCGGATGGCCGCATGCTGCTGAGCAGTGCCCTGGGTTTCCCCACGGAGATGCTCAATCGCCTCGAGGAGGAAGCCTATCAGCGCCTCGTCGTGGAGGAGCCGGACCTGACCGAGGTCCAGCTGCGCGAGGCGGCGTCCGAGGAGCGGCGTCAGCTCGAGTTCTTCGAGGGCGTCATGTCGCACATCTACATCTACCGTCCGTAGGGGACGGCCCGGCCATGGCGAACCTCGTCGTGCTGCGCCGGGAGTTGGCGGCCACCGGCCGCATGATGCAGGAACGTGGCTACGTCGTGGCCGCCGAAGGGAACCTCTCGGTTCGTGTCGGCGGCCACTGTTTTCTGGTGACCCCGGCCGGCCGCCGCAAGGGCGATCTGCGCGTGCAGGATCTTGTCGAGGTCGACCTGCAGGGGCGCACGGCCCGGGGGCGCCCCACGAGCGAATGGCCCCTGCACCGGGAGATCTACCTCGCGCGGTCCGACGTCGGCGCCGTCTGCCACGCCCACTGCCCCTGGGCCACGGCCTTCGCCGCCGTCGGGCGCGACCTCGACGGCTCCCTCCTGACCGAGACCGCCGCGCTGCTCCCGCGCGTGCCCCTGGCGCCCCGGGCCGAGCCGGGCACCGAGGCCCTGGCGGCCACGGTGCGGCCCTTCCTCGCGGGCCACCACGCGGTGCTGATGGGCAACCATGGGGTCGTGGCCTACGGTGCCGATCTGGCAGGGGCCTTCGCCCGACTCGAGACCGTCGAGCGTCTCGCCCAGGTGACGCTGCTGGCCGAAGCGGCGGCCGGGCGCAGTCCCGTCGACGCCGCGACCCTCGAGAAGCTGCGGCGCGGCTAGCGGCCCGCGGCTGCGCCCCTCCCGACCACGCCAACGCGCAAACGGACGGTCACGACCCGGCGGCGTAGATCTCCGTCAGGCGTGCGGTGATGCTTTCCCAGCTGAAGTTCTCTTCCATGTGGCGGCGGGCCCGTTCGGCCCGGCGGCGGCAGGCGGCCGTGTCGGCGGCGTCGGCGAGCACCGCCGCGGCGAAGCTGCGATCGCAGCCGGTGATGGTGAGCACGTCGTCCGCGGCCGTGGCGATGCCTTCGGCGCCGACCGGCGTCGTGACCACCGGCACGCCGCGGGCCATGGCTTCGAGCACCTTGATCTTGATGCCGCCGCCCTCGGGCAGGGGAGCGAGGAAGAGGCGGGCGGTGCGGAAGTGGGGCGTCAGGTCGTCGACGTAGCCGAGGGCCTCGACCCCGGCGACCGGACCCCGCGTCGCCAGGTAGCGGTCGGATCCGCGCCCGGCCAGGACGAGCACGGCGTCGGGCCGGGCGGCCCGCACCCGCATCCACACCTCGTCGAGCAGGAAGTCGGCCGCCAGCACGTTGGGACGATGGCCGAACGACCCGACGAAGAGGTGGGTCTCCCGCCCGTCCCGGCTGCCCGGCGCCCAATCGACCCGGATGGCCTCGAGATCCATGCCGAGGGGCACCGTGAGGAGCCGTTGCCCGCCCATGGCCTCGTAGAGGGCGCGGTCTTCCGGGGTGACGCACAGGGTGGCGTCGGCCCAGTTCGAGGCGTCCACCTGCAGGCGGCGCCAGCGGGCGGCCTCGTCGCGGGCGAGGGCCCGGGTCACAGGGTCGGTCGCCCGCGCGGCCCGGCGCTCGCGGGGCACGCTGCCCAGTTCGTGGCTGTTGAGGATCAGGCGCGGCGCCGCGCGGCCGTCCGCGTCGCGCCGGCGTCGCATTTCCCGCACCAGGAGCGCCAGCTGCAGGTACTCGACCTGGATCGCATCGGGTTCGAACTCGGCCACCGCCGCCGCCAGCGATGCCCCGAGAAGGCGGGGAGAGTATTTCTCGACATACAAGGGATAACCTGATGAGAGGGATCGGGTCAGGGATGCGATGCGCCGCCCCGCGAGGCGCACCCTGGCCAGGCCCCGGGCGGTGGCGTCGAGGAACGGCAGGCCCCGCACCGCGACGCCGAGGGCGCGCACCTCGTCCAGGAGGTCCTCCTCGCCGGGTCGCACCAGCGCCACCACCATGACTTCGTGGCGCCGGGCCAGCCAGGTGACGAGATCGCGCACCGCGGTGCCGCCGCCGTGCCCGACCCGGCGATGGGGCAGGTACGGGGTGAGCACGAGGACCTTCACGGGTCTGGAATCTCCGGTTGGGGGCGGGCGACTAGTAGGAGACGTAGCCGCGGGCGATGGAGAACTCTTCCTTCTTGCGCTCGAGCTCGATCTCCCATTCGGTCGAGCCTTCTTCGACGTTCGGCTTGTTCTTCAGCACGAAGGCGGTGGCCTGCTCGTCGATCTCGTCCTCGATCTTCAGGTCGCGGATGATCAGGCCCTCGACCAGGTGGACGAAGTCGTTCTCGCCGATCTCGAGGTCCACCAGTTCCTCGTCGAGCAGGCGCTCGCAGATCTCGCGGGCGATGACGGCGATGCGTTCCTCGGTCAGTCGCATGTCTTCGGTGGCCTTTCGGGCACGTCCGGCGGGACCCGGACAAACGGGGCCTAGAGGGTGAAGCCCTTCTTGCGGGCGAGTTCGCGTTTCAGCTTCATGCGCAGGGCGCCCACGTCCATGTCCATGGCCGAGATCTCGTTCTTGTTCTGGTCGACGAGCCGCTCCACCTCGGCGTCGATGTCGTCCTCGGCGCGCATGTTCTCGAACACCACGTCGTCGATGCAACGCGTCACCAGGTCGACGTCGTGGCTCGGGTGGATGTTCGGATGCTCCTGCATCATCTGCAGCAGCTTGTCCGAGAGGTATTCGATCTTGTTCTTGCTCAGCCTCACGGGGGCCTCCGGCGGAAACGGCGCGGATCGGGGCCGCGCCGTCGGCGTCTGTTGCGGATCGGGCTTGTTGCCGGTTATTGAAAGCCTTTTCTAAGGGGTTGGCAAGAAAAAACGGGTCCCGTATCTTGGTCGGCGTCCCGGTCCGCCGGCCGGTGTCGCGCCGCGTGCCCGGGGCCGCGCGCCGGGCCGGATCCTCTTGGAACCAACGGGGCCGTTTCTCGTATCACTCGCGGTTGTTTCGCCGGTTTCGCGGCCGGTTCCATCCGCTGGCGCCGGGGCGCCAGGTCCGAAAGGTCATCATGTCCGATTACCAATCTCTCGACAAGGTGCGCGCCGAGGAACTGTCCGGGCGCCTGGCGGCGGTGCTCGCCGAGACCGGCAAGGTCATCGTGGGCCAGGACGCCATGATGGAGGGGCTCCTGCTGGGCCTCGTCACCGGCGGCCACATCCTGCTCGAAGGCGTGCCCGGCCTGGCCAAGACCCTCGCCGTCAGCACGCTGGCCCGCACGGTCGACGCCGAATTCAAGCGCATCCAGTTCACGCCGGACCTGCTGCCGGCCGACATCACCGGCACCACGATCTACAACCGCGAGACGGGGGAGTTCACCGTCAAGCGCGGGCCGGTCTTCGCCAACATCATCCTGGCCGACGAGATCAACCGCGCGCCGGCCAAGGTCCAGAGCGCGCTGCTCGAGGCCATGCAGGAACGTCAGGTCACCATCGGCGGCGAGACTTTCCCCATGGCCGATCCGTTCCTCGTCCTCGCGACGCAGAACCCCATCGAGCAGGAGGGCACGTATCCCCTGCCCGAGGCCCAGGTCGACCGCTTCCTGCTGAAGCTGAACATCGGCTACCCGACCAAGGACGAGGAGCGCGTCATCCTCGACCGCATGGCGGGCCGCGCCCTGCCGTCCGTCGACCGCGTGCTCGACCCGGCGGCCATCGCCGAGATGCGGCAGGCCGTGAACACGGTCTTCATCGACGACAAGATCAAGGACTACATCCTGGACATCGTCTTCGCCTCCCGCGACCCCGAGGCGGCCGGCCTCGACCTCGCGCCGCTGATCTCGTGGGGCGCCTCGCCGCGGGCCACCCTGGCCCTGACGCAGCTGGCGCGGGCCCGGGCGCTGCTCAAGGGGCGCGCCTTCGTGATCCCCGAGGATGTCAAGGCCGTCGGCCACGACGTGCTGCGCCACCGCATCCTGGTCACCTACGAGGCCGAGGCCGAGAACCTCAAGAGCGACGACATCGTCTCGGCGCTGCTGGACAACATCGAGGTTCCCTAGGCCCCATGGAACGCCGCCGCACATCCATCCCGCCGGAGATCCTGGCCGCGGTCAGGCGCATCGAGATCCGCACGCGACGCCTCGTCGAAGAGGTCTTCTCGGGCGAGTACCACTCGGTGTTCAAGGGCACGGGCATGGAGTTCCGCGAGGTGCGCGAGTACTCGCCCGGCGACGACGTGCGCACCATCGACTGGAATGTGACGGCGCGCACGGGCGACCCCTTCGTCAAGCTGTTCGAGGAGGAGCGCGAGCTGACGGTGATGCTCGCCGTGGACATGAGCCGCAGCGGCTGGTTCGGCTCGGGCGAACGCAACAAGGTCGAGGTCGCGGCCGAGCTGTGCGGCGTGCTGGCCTTCAGCGCCATCGCCAACAAGGACAAGGTGGGCCTGGTGCTCTTCAGCGACCGGGTCGAGAAGTTCATCCCGCCGGCCAAGGGCAAGAGCCACGTGCTGCGCCTCATCCGCGAGCTGCTCACCTTCGCGCCGGAGGGCCGCGGCACCGACCTGAACGAGCCGCTGCGCCTGCTCGGCTCGGTGCTCAAGCGCAAGGCGACGGTCTTCCTCGTCTCCGACTTCTGGTGCGGCGACTTCAGCACGAGCCTTTCGGTGCTCGGCCGGCGCCACGACGTGGTGGCGGTGCGCGTGCGCGATCCGCGCGAGACGGCCCTGCCGGATGTGGGGCTCGTCCAGTGGGTCGACGCCGAGACCGGGCGCGAGGTCATGATCGACACCGGGGCGGCGGCCACGGGCAGCCGGTTGGCCGCGCGGGTGGCCGCCCACGACGGGGCGCTTTCGCGCCTGCTGGCCGGACGCGGCATCGACACCGTCGACATCGACGTGACCGGGTCCTACGTCGATCCGCTGCGCCGCTTCTTCCTGGCCCGCGAGGGCCGACGGGGCCGGAGGTCGCGCCGATGAGCGGGCACCGGACCGTCCGCGCGGCCTGGGCCGCGGTGCTTCTGGCCGGCGTCGCCGGCACGCTCGCGCCGGCCCTGGCCCAGGTGCCGCCGGGCCACCGGTTGCCGCCCCCGGATCCATCCGGCCCCCCGCCCATGGCGGCACCGTCGGCGCCGGACACCGCCGTCATCGCCTTCACGGTGCCGGATTCCCTGCCCGCGCCCACGGCGGTGCACGCGGTCCAGGACTCGCTCGACTTCGGGGGTCTGCTGCATCTGGTCTGGGACTATCCGGCCGGGACGGCCACGGCCGACCTGCCGGCCCCGGCGAGCGACGGCACCTGGCTCGAGCCGGCGCCGACGCCGCGCGCCGGACTGCTGGCGCGCCTGCTGGGGCGCGACACCGGTCTGCCGTCGTTGGACGAGCTGCCGCCCGCCGCCGGCGAGCGCGTCGTGCGTTCGTACCGCGTCTTCCGGCGCGAGCCCCTGCGCGTCGCCTGGGGTGACGACGTCTCCGGCGTCATCACCGTGCGGGGCCAGACCGCCGACGCCGAGCAGACGGCGACCATCCGGCAGCCGCGCCCGCTGCGCTGGCGACCCTGGACCCTGGTGGCCCTGCTCGCCGGCGTGCTGCTGCTGGCCCTCCTGCTGTGGCT
>JAGRNP010000104.1 GCA_020440705.1 bacterium
CGGGCGCGAGCAGGGGCGCCGCCGCCGCGACCACGACCCAGACCGCCGTCAGCCCCGCGCCCAGGATCAGGCCGCGCCGACCGGGGCGGCGCCGCCCCTTCGCCATGCCGGCACGTGGCGCCACGGAGACCTCCGTCGGGTCCGGCCGCCCGCACGCGCGGGTCGGCGCGGCGGTAGAGCAGGTCGGCCAGGGTCGAGCCGGCCACCACGGCCGCGCCGGCCAGCACCGTGGTCGCCATGATCACCGTGTAGTCGCGCGCCCAGACGGCCTCGATGGTGACGCGCCCGAGGCCCGGCCAGCCGAAGACGGTCTCGACCACCAGGGCGCCGCCCACCAGCCAGGGCAGGCTCAGGCCGACCAGCGTGATCAGGGGCAGCAGGGCGTTGCGGAGGGCGTGGCGGCGCAGGATGCGGTCTTCCGGCAGTCCGCGGGCGCGCGCGGCGAGAATGTAGTCTTCGGCCAGCACCTCCTCGAGGGCGGCCTGCAGGTAGCGGGTGGTGCCCATGAAGGTGCTCAGGGTCAGGGTGAGCACGGGCAGGGCCAGGTGCCGGAGCCGATCGACGAGACGCGCACCCGCCGGCAGGAAGGCGGCGTCGGGTCCGGCGAAGCCCCCGGCCGGGAACCAGCCGAGCTGGCGGCTGAACAGGAGGATGAACATGAGTCCGAGCCAGAAGGCCGGCACCGAGTAGAAGACGAGCCCCGTGCCCTCGAGCCAGGCGGCGCCGGCCCGCCGGCGCCGCGCCGCGAGGGCCAGGGCGGTCGCCACGGCCAAGGCCAGGTGCAGCACGTAGGAGACGAGCGTCAGCTGCAGGGTCGGACCGAGGGCGTCGCCGACCACGTCGGCCACCGGACGCTGCTGCCGCAGGCTCAGGCCGAAGTCGCCGCGCACCGCACCCGTCAGCCAATGGGCGTACTGCTCGGGCAGGCTCCGGTCGAGGCCGAGACGCTGGCGCAGCAGGGCGCGGTCGGCTGCGGTCACCTCCTCGTTCACGACCTGGTCGAGGGGATCGCCCGGCGCCAGGCGCACCGCGAAGAACACCGCCGACGCGAGCACGAAGAGCAGCAGCAGGGAGTAGGCCAGACGGCGGGCAAGCCAGGGCAGCATGGATCCCATCCGGGGTCGGGGTCGGCGGCGACGGAGGCTGATCATAGGGAGTGCCCGGGCGGACGGTCAAGCCCGGGACCGGCGTCGCCGCGGCGCCAGGATGGTCGGGCGTTCTGCAACGCGGACAGGGCTTCCTGCATAGGGTGCGGCGTCCCCCAGCGCGGCGCGAGCGCCCCCCGGGCGGCGCGACGTTGCCCGTCGTTCCCCGGGGTTCCCCGTCGTTCCCCGTCATTTCCCCCCGAACGGCTGGGTGAAGGAATCCTCATCCGGTACGGATCTCGCAGGGCGGGCCCACCGATGCGCGGCCCGGCCGCGCCCGTTTCCAGCCGAAGGGAACCGCATGACAACCAGGACGACCCTCTCCCGCACGGCCCTGCCCGTCGCCCTCGTGGCGGCGGTGCTGGTGGGCGCCGGGTGCGAGATCAACAGCCCCGAGATGCCCTCGTTCGACACCACCTTCACCCTGCCCATCGGGGTGGAGACGCTCACGGTGCTCGAGGCCGTCGAGGACGAGGACTTCCTCGTCGTCGGCGAGGACGGCACGCTCGGCTTCAGCGTCGACGGCGACGCCGACACCCTGGCCCTCGACTTCGCCCTCGCGGTGGACCTGCCCACCGAGAGCGTCGCCCAGGGCCTCGGCGACTTCACCCTGCCCGCGGGCGACCCCGTGGCCTTCGCCTTCACCCTCGGCGAGGTGTGGCCGCCCGCCGCGGCCGTCGACGGCGTGACCACCCTCGTGCCCGCGTTCCCGTTCGACCTGACCAGCGGCGGCGAGGACCTGCCCGACATCGAGTCGGCGGTGCTCGCCTCCGGCGCCCTGAGCGTGACGGTGAGCAACGGTTTCGCCGTGCCCCTCGGCGCCGACAGCGGCGCCGACCAGATCGTGCTCGAGCTGCGTGATCCGGCGGGCGGCGCGCCCCTGGCCACCCTCGCCTTCCCGCGGCTGGCGCCCGGCGAGCAGGCCACCCGCGCGGCCGACCTCGCCGGCGTCGTCCTGCCCGACGCGGTGGCGGTGCGCATCACCGGCGGCTCGCCCGGCAGCGGCGCCGCGCCGGTGACGGTCCGGGCCGCCGACACCATCGCCGTCGACGCGGCCTTCACCGATCTGGTCGTCTCGTCGGCCACGGCGGTCGTCGCCGCCCAGAGCTTCTCGACCTCGTTCGCGGTCGACCTGCCGGCCGACTACGAGATCAGCCGCGCCGTCATCGACCAGGGCCGCATCGATCTCGATCTGGCCAACGACATGCCCCTGCCCTGCACCGTCACCGTGATCTGGGACCAGGTGCGCGACCTGGACGGCGTGCCGCTCGTGCGCGCCTGGGACCTGGCGCCCGGCACCGCCATCACCCCCGCCCTGGACCTGGCCGGCTACCTGGTCGTCGCCGACGGCGCCGCCCTGACCGGCCTGGACCTGCAGGTCGCCGTCAGCTCGCCGGGCAGCGGCGGCGCGCCCGTGGCCCTGTCCGCGGCCGACGGCGTCACCGCCGCGGTGGACGGCGGCACGGTCACCTTCGCTTCCGTCACCGGCCTGGTGCCGGCCACGGTGGTGGCCCTCGACCCCGTCACCGAGACCATCGACCTGCCCGACGAGATGGACGGCCTCGAACTGACGGCCGCCCGCCTCGAGCTCACCCTGACCAACAGCGCCGGGATCGCGGCCGACGTCGACCTGACCCTGACCGGGACCGCCGCCGACGGCGCGGTGCGCACCCTCGACGTGGCCGAGCACGTGCTGCCGGCCCTGGACCGCAATCCGGCCGTGACGACGATCGTGCTGGACGAGACCAACAGCGGCGTCCTCGACTTCCTGAACAACCTGCCCGAGACGATCACCCTGGGCGGCGACGTGATCGCCGGCGGCGGCGGCGTGGCGGGCACCGTGCGGCCCGACGAGTACGCCGTGGTCCAGTGGACCCTGAGCGCCCCGGTGGAGGTCGTCATCACGGGCGCCACCCTGGACAGCGATCCCCGCGCCCTCGACCTCGACGCCGACCTGCGCGACCGGATCGCGACCCACGCGCGCGGCGCCGAGCTGCACGCCGAGATCCTCAACCACCTGCCCATGGGCGTCGAGCTCCGCATCGTGGCCCACACCGACACCAGCCTGCTGGACTCCGCGCCGCTGCTGGTGATCGGACCCGTGGCCGTGGCCGCGGCCGAGACCGATCCGGTGAGCCACGCCGTGAGCGCTGCGGTCACGAGCCGGCCCGTGGTCGCCCTCGACACGGACCAGGCCCGCATCTTCGGGCTGGCCGGCCTGCACACGCGGGTCGAGGCCTTCCTGCCCGCCACCGACGGACAGCCCGTGCGGGTCATGTCCAGCGACTACCTCGAGTTCCGGGGCGTCGTGCAACTGGAGGTGCTGATCGATGACGAATTCTAGCCACCCCTCCCTGCGCCGGGCGCAGGCGCCGCTGGCCGACGCCGCGGGCGCCGGCACCTGGGACCGCCGCCGCCTCGGCATCGCGCTGGTCGTGACCGGCCTGAGCCTGGCGGGCCTGCTGATCGCCGCCACCGCCGAGGCCCAGGGCGTCGTGCGCGCCTGGGGCATGGGCGGCGCCGGCACCGCCACCGCCCGCGGCCTCGAGGCCGTCGGCTACAACCCGGCCAACCTGGCCTTCAGCGAGGGCACCACCGTGGGCCTGGCCGCCGCCGCGGCCGACGTCCACAACAACGCCCTCAGCCTCGACCGCTACAACGAGATCACGGGCCAGTATCTCGACAGCACCGAGAAGGCGCGCCTGCTGGACGACATCCCCGCGTCGGGCCTGCAGCTCGACGCCGATCTCAGCGCGTCGGCCCTCGGCTTCCAGACCGGTCCCTTCGCCGTGAGCTTCAGCGGCCTCGGCGCCGGCCAGGGCAACCTCGACCGCGACTACTTCGACCTGGTGCTGAACGGCAACCAGCTCGGCGAGACGGTCGACTTCAGCAACACCTGGGGCGAGGGCTACGCGGTGGGTTCGGCCGCCGTCTCCTACGGCCTCATGCTGCGCGAGGGCGCGACCACGCGGCTGAGCGCCGGCGTGAACGCGCGCTACCTGCACGGCATCTACGAGATGCACGTCACCGACGCCTACGGCACCCTGACCACCGGCCTGAACGACATCGCGGGCGAGGCCTACGTGGCCACCGAGTCGTCGAGCGGCGGCAGCGGCTACGGCCTGGACCTGGGCCTGGCCCTGGTCACCGACGACGGCTGGCAGTTCGGCCTCGCGGTGGACAACGTGCTGGCGCAGGTGAGCTGGGACCGCGACGTGGAGCGGCAGGAGATGCGCGTCACCGCGGCCGACGTGAACCTGATGAACGGCGACCTGGACGCGGCCGTCTCCGACGCCGACACCACCTTCGCCACCGACGGCTACACGACCGAACTGCCGCGGCGGGCCCGCCTCGGCGCGGCCCGGCAGTTCGGCTCGTTCATGGTCGCGGCCGACTACGTGCAGGGCTTCGAGGACCGGGGCGTGACCTCGACCTCGCCCCTGGTCAACACCGGCGTCGAGTGGCGGCTGGCCTCGTTCTTCCAGCCCCGCGTGGGCCTGAGCACCGGCGGCGACCGCGGCACCAGCGCCACCGTCGGCGTGGGGATCAAGGCGGGTCCCTGGCGCCTCGACGCGGCGGCCGTCTCCCGCAGCGGCGTCACCATCGGCGACAACAAGGGCGTGGGCGTGGCCCTCGGCTCGATGCTCGAGTTCTGACGGCAGGCGCGGGGCTCCCCCTTCCCGCGCACGTGGACGGCGCCCCGGGTACGCACCCCCGGGGCGTCGTCACGTCCGGGACCGTCGGGGCGATGGCGGCGGGCGAAAGGACGGGTCAGGCCTCGACCCAGGGCAGGTCGAAGACCTCGGCGCAGGCGTCGGCGAGGGCCGGCCCGAGGGCGTCGAGAGCGGCGCCCGCCTGCGGGCGACCGAGCAGCACCCCCAGATCGGTGGTCACCTCGCGCAGGGCGGCGGCGTCGGGTGCGGCGGCCCCCTCCGCGCCGAGCAGCTCGACCAGCTCCAGATGCCGCGGTCCGGCCAGGATCGAGCCGTGCTGCAGGAAGACGCCCTCGGTGCGGCGCTGGGCGCTGCCGATGAGCTTGCGCCCCCCCACCTTCACCTCGTGCCGGCCGGCGCTGCGGAAACAGACCAGGCCGCGGGCCTCGGCGCGGCTCTCGCCCTCGCTGATGTCGGCGTCGAGGCCCAGGCGCGACAGGAAGAGCAGCAGCGCCGCATTGATCTTCATGTAGGTGTCGTGCAGCGAGGTGCCGAAGAGGGGCGACGGCGACGAGCCGATCACCGCGTAGGTGAGCTCGTCGGCGTGCAGGATGGCGCGCCCCCCGGTGGGCCGGCGCACGAGGTCGTAGCCGCGGGCCGCGATGCGCTCGCCGGCGAAGTCGGCGAACTGCTGGTTGTAGCCGATGGTCACCGCGGCCGGTTCCCAGCGGTACACCCGCAGGACGGGGTCGTCGCCGGGACGATGGCCCGCGAGCAGCTCGGCGTCGCGGGCCATGTTCCAGGCGCCCGTGCGGGCGCCGTCGAGGTGGACGCGCAGCTTCATCCGCCGGGCCCTAGCAGTTGCACGGCCCGAGCCAGCGCAGGTCCGGCTGCCGGGCCGCGGCCGCCTCGTCCATGCGCCCGACCGGCGTCGAGACGGGCGCCTCGCGCAGCAGGTCGGGGTTCTCGCGGGCCTCGCGGTGGATGGTGCGGATGACGTCGACGAAGTGGTCGAGGCTCTCGCGCGACTCGGTCTCGGTCGGCTCGACCATGAAGGCCTCGTCGACGATCAGCGGGAAGTAGATCGTCGGCGCGTGGATGCCGTAGTCGAGCATGCGCTTGGCCACGTCGAGGGTGCGCACGCCGAACTCCTTCTTCCACGCCGAGCCGTCGGCGACGAACTCGTGCATGCACCCCTCGGCGTCGCGCACGTGCAGGATGTCGCGCAGCCGGTGGTGCAGGTACTTGGCGTTCAGCACGGCGCACTCGGTGACGCGGGTCAGGCCGTTGCCCCCGTTGCGCAGCACGTACGAAAGGGCCCGCAGGCACACGCCCACGTTGCCGAAGTAGGCATGGATGGCGTTGCTGCCGCGCACCGGCACCTTGGTCAGGGTCCAGCCGCCGTCGTCGATGCGCGCGATGCGCGGACCGGGCAGGAACGGCGCGAGCTCCTTCGCGACGCAGATCGGGCCCGCGCCCGGGCCGCCGCCGCCGTGGGGCGTGGACATGGTCTTGTGCAGGTTCAGGTGCACCACGTCGAAGCCCATGTCGCCGGGCCGGGCCTTGCCCATGATGGCGTTCATGTTGGCGCCGTCCATGTAGAGCTTGCCGCCCGCCGCGTGGATGATGTCGGCCACCTCGCGGATGTCGTTCTCGAACAGGCCGAGGGTGTTCGGGTTGGTGATCATGATGCCGGCCGTCTGGGGCCCCACCGCGGCGCGCAGCTCGTCGAGGTCGATGCGCCCGTCGGGCCGCGACTTCAGGGTGCGCGGCTTCATGCCGCAGATCACCACCGAGGCCGGGTTGGTGCCGTGGGCCGAATCGGGAATCAGGATCTCGTCCCGGCTGCGGTCGCCGCGCGCCAGATGGAAGGCCCGGATCACGAGCATGCCCAGGTACTCGCCCTGGGCGCCGGCGGCCGGGATCAGGCTGCAGGCCGCGAAGCCGGTGATCTCGCAGAGGGCGTCCTCGAGACGCCGCAGGGCCTCGAGCAGGCCCTGGATGTCCTCGGGACCCTGCTCCGGGTGCAGGTCGGCCAGGCCGGGCAGGGCCACGACCTGCTCGTTCACCCGGGGGTTGTACTTCATCGTGCAGCTGCCCAGGGGATACATGCCCCGCTCGATGTGGTGGTTGAGCGTGGACAGCTTGGTGAAGTGCCGCATGACCTCGGGCTCGCTCAGGGCCGGGAAGTCGGCGGGCGCGGCGCGGCGCACGTCGGCGGGCAGGGCCGCGTCGACGGGCTCGCCGTCCCACCGCGGGAAGGTCAGGCCGCGCCGGCCGGGGCCGCCCTGGTCGAAGATCGACTGGGGCAGGTCGGCATTCCAGCGCCGTGGGCTCATGTTCTCGTTGAAGCCGTTCACTGCCCACCTCCGGACACGAAGTCGGCCAGCAGATCGCCGAACCGGTCGATCTCCGCCGCGGTGCGTTTCTCGGTGACGGCCACGAGCAGGTCGCCCGCGCCGCAGCCGGCGAAGCCCTCGAGGGGAATGCCGGCCAGCACGCCGTGCCGCCGGGCGAAGGCGCGGAAGGCCTCGGCCGGCTTCGGCAGACGGATCACGAACTCGTTGAACACCGGCCCGGCGAAGGGCAGCTCGACGCCGTCGACCGCCGCCACGCGCCGGCGCAGGGCGGCGCAGCGGACCAGGTTCGCCTCGCCCAGCTCGGCCAGGCCGCCGGCCCCGAGCATGCTCAGGTACACGGTGGCTCGCAGGGCGTTGAGCCCCTGGTTCGAGCAGATGTTGCTGGTGGCCTTCTCGCGCCGGATGTGCTGCTCGCGCGTCTGCAGCGTGAGCACGTAGCCCTGCTGCCCGCGGTTGTCGGTGGTGCGCCCCACGATGCGGCCGGGGATGCGGCGCTTGTGGGCATCGACACAGGCCAGGAAGCCCAGCAGCGGCCCGCCCCAGCCGGGGTTGATGCCGAACGGCTGGGCCTCGCCCACCGCCAGGTCGGCCCCGTACTCGCCGGGCGCCCGGAGCACCGCCAGCGAGACCGGGTTGACCGCCGCCACCACGCCCACGCCGGCGTCGCGCGCGATGGCGCAGAGCTCGTCGACGGGTTCGACGAGCCCGAGGTAGTTGGGGTTCGGCAGCACGAACGCCGCTACGTCGTCACCGAGGACCTTGGCCAGGCCGGCCGGATCGGTGGTGCCGTCCGGCCCCACCGGCGCGTCGACGACCTTCACGCCCATGCCGTGCATGGCCGTGGTCACGACGCGGCGCCAGCGGGGATTCAGGGTGTCCGGCAGGACGACCGTGTTGCGGCGCCCGGACGCGATGAGCACCGAGACGGCCTCGGTCAGGGCCGTGGCGCCGTCGTACATGCTCGCGTTCGCCACGTCGAGCCCGGTCAGGCGGCAGATGTAGCTCTGCCACTCGTAGATGGCCTGCAGGGTGCCCTGCGAGACCTCGGGCTGGTACGGCGTGTAGGCGGTGAGAAACTCGCTGCGCGACGAGATGGCGTCGCAGGCCGCGGGGATGATGCTGTCGTACACCCCGCCCCCGAGGAAGCTCACCAGCTCGCCCATGCCGTGGTTGCGGGCGGCCACGCCGCGGAAGTAGCGGCGCACCTCCTCCTCGGTCAGGCCGTCCGGCAGATCGAGCGGCCGGTTCAGCCGGACGTTGGCCGGCAGGTGGGCGAAGAGTTCGTCGACGCTGCTCTTTCCCAGCACGTCGAGCATGGCCCGCACGTCGGCGGGCGAATGCGGCACGTAGGGCATGGGCCGATCAGCCTCCCGTCAGTTCGCTGTAACCGGCGGCGTCCAGGAGCTGGTCGAGCTCGCCGGGATCGCTCAGCTTCACCTTGAGCAGCCAGCCGCCGTCCATGGGGTCCTTGTTCACCAGCTCGGGGCTGTCGACGACGTCCTGGTTGACCTCGACGATCTCGCCCGAGATGGGCAGGTAGAGATCGGCCACGGCCTTCACGGACTCGATGGTGCCCACGGTGTCGCCCTGGCTGAACTCGGAGCCGGGCTCCGGCAGCTCGACGAAGACCACGTCGCCCAGTTCGCTGGCCGCGAAGTCGGTCACGCCGACCACGCCGGTGTCGCCCTCGATCTGCACCCACTCGTGCTCCTGCGAATACTTGCGGTCGTCAGGTACCATGGCTGCGCGCCTCCTGCGTGGTTGGCCGCCCCTAGGGCAGCGATCGTTCGGCCCGCGGGTCACCCTTGGTGCGGGCCGAGAGGAACGGGAAGGTCGTGATCCGGCAGGCGATCGGCTTGCCGCGCACGTCGACGGCCAGGTCGCCGTCGGCCGGGACGTCGCTGGCCACCAGGGCCAGGGCCAGGGCCTGCTTCAGGGTCGGGCTGTGGGTGCCGCTGGTGACGTAGCCGACGTCGCGGCCGTCGCAGAGCACCCGGGCGTCCTGCCGCGCGATGCCGCGGCCGGTGATCTCCAGGCAAACGAGTTTCCGGGGCACCCCGGTGCGCTTCTGGACCTCTAGCGCCTCCTTGCCGACGAAGGCCGGCTTCTTCAGGCGCATGGCCCAGCCGATGCCCGCCTCCAGCGGGGTGATGTCCTCGCCCAGCTCGTGGCCGTACAGGCAGTAGCCCACCTCGAAGCGCAGGGTGTCGCGGGCGGCGAGGCCGATGGGCGCCACGCCGAGGTCGGCGCCCTGCGCCAGCAGCTCCTCCCAGACGGCGACGGCGTCGGCGTGGGGCAGGTAGATCTCGTAGCCGTGCTCGCCGGTGTAGCCCGTGCGCGAGACGAGCCACTCGCCGCCGGGGCCGTCGCAGGTGAAGCAGGTGTAGAAGTCGAGACCGCCGATGGTGTCGACGTGGGCGGCGAGATGCGCCAGGCGCCCGACGAGATCGCGGCTGTCCGGCCCCTGCACCGCGATCAGGGCCGTGCGGTCGCTGGCATCGTCCAGGGCGACGCCGGCGGCGGGGCGGTGGTCGGCCAGCCAGGCGGCGATCTTGGCGTGGTTGGCGGCGTTGCACACCACGAGCCAGCGCTCGGCGCCGAGGCGGTAGACGAGCATGTCGTCGAGCACGCCCCCGTCCGCGCGGCACATGGCCGTGTAGGTGACCTTGCCCACCTCGACGCCGGTGATGCGATTGGTGATCAGGCCGTCGAGCCAGGCCTCGGCATCCGGGCCGGTGACGAAGATCTCCCCCATGTGGGTGATGTCGAACAGCCCCACGCGCTCGCGCACGGCGGCGTGCTCGGCGAGGACGCCCTCGTACTGGACGGGCATCTCGAAGCCGGCGAAGGGCACCATCTTCGCGCCGTGGGCGCGGTGCCACGCGGTCAGGGGCGTGGTCTTGAGAGCGTCGGAAGCGGTCAAGGACGGGGCTCCTGGTCGGGATTCAGGGTCGTTTCTGGAACGGGGGCTGCACGACGGCGGCCCGGCCGCGGGAGGGGGGCCCCGCGACCTGCCCAATCTAACCGCAGCGGCCGTTCAAGCCAAGGGGAAAGCGGATTCCGCGGTCCCGGCCGGACTAGCGGCCGAAGAGCTCCCGCAGCATGGCCCCGGTGTGGCTCCCGGGCGCCGCCATGACCTCCTCGAGGCTGCCGCTGGCGACGAGTTCGCCGCCGCCGGCCCCGCCCTCGGGTCCGAGGTCGATGACGTGGTCGGCCCGCCGGATGACCTCGGCGTGGTGCTCGATCACGACGACGGTGTTGTCCTGGCCGATGAGCCGGTGCAGCACGTGCATCAGGCGGTCGACGTCGCAGAAGTGCAGGCCGGTGGTGGGCTCGTCGAGGATGTACATGGTGTGGCGCTGGCCGCCGCGGCTGAGCTCCTTCACGAGCTTGATGCGCTGGGCCTCGCCGCCCGAGAGCGTGCCGCCGGACTGGCCGAGGCGCAGGTAGTCGAGCCCCACGCCGTGCAGCACGTCGAGGATCTTCGCGCAGGCCGGGATGTTGCCCAGCACGTCGCGCGCCTCCTCCACGGTCATGTCCAGGATGCTCGCGACGTCGTGGCCCTTGAAGTGCACCTCGAGGGTCTCGCGGTCGAAGCGGCGGCCGCCGCATTCCTCGCAGAGCACCTCCACGTCGGGCAGGAAGTCCATGGTCAGGCGCCGCAGGCCGGCGCCCTCGCACACGGGGCAGCGCCCGCCGGCGGTGTTGAAGCTGAAGCGCCCGGCGCCGTAGCCGCGCATGCGCGCCAGGCTCGTCTGGGCGAAGACCTTGCGGATGTGGTTGTAGAGGCCGGTGTAGGTGGCCGGCGTCGAACGGGCCGAGCGCCCGATGGGCGTCTGGTCGACGAGGATCACCGAGTGCAGGTGCTCGTCGCCGGTCATGGCCGCGAACGGCGCCGCGGGCCGGCGGGCGTGGTGCTTGCGGGCCGCCAGGGCCCGGTACATGGTCTCGTGCACGGCCGTGCTCTTGCCCGAGCCCGAGACGCCGGTGACCACCGTCAGCTGCCCGAGCGGGATCTCGATGTCGATGCCCTTGAGGTTGCGTCCCGTCAGGCCGGTCAGGCGCAGCACCTCGCCCTCGCGCCGCGCGGGACGGCCGCCGGTCAGGGGCTCGGGCCCGCCGGTGCCGACGCGTCCGGCGAGGAAATCGCCCGTGGGCAGGCCCTCGCGGGCAGCCACCTCGGCCACGGTGCCCTGGGCCACGACGGTGCCCCCGTGCTCCCCCGCCCCCGGTCCGATGTCGATGATGTGGTCGGCGGCCAGCATGACGTCGCGATCGTGTTCGACGACGATCACCGAGTTGCCGCGGTCGCGCAGGTCCTTGAGCGTCTGCACCAGCTTGCCGATGTCGCGGTGGTGCAGGCCGACGCTGGGCTCGTCCAGGATGTAGAGCACGCCCGTCAGCTGGCTGCCCACCTGCGTGGCCAGGCGCACCCGCTGGCCCTCGCCGCCCGAGAGCGTGGCCGTGCCGCGCGCCAGGCTCAGGTAGCTGATGCCCACCTGCAGCAGGAAGCGCAGCCGGTGGCGGATCTGCTCGAGGATCGGCCGCGACACGATCCGTTCGCGCTGGCCCGTGAACGCGAGGCCGGCGATCCAGGCGTCGAACTCGTCGAGGGTCAGGGCCGCCGCCTCGCCGATGTTCAGCCCCCCGATGCGCACGGCCAGCGAGGCCGCCTTCAACCGGTGGCCCCGGCATTCGGGACAGGTCGTCTCGACCATCAGCTTCTCGAGGCTGGCCCGGATCTTCTCGGACTTCGTCTCGCGGTGGCGCCGCACCAGCTCGGGCACCAGGCCTTCCCAGTCGCGCAGGAAGGCGTTGTAGTGCTTGTGCTCCTTCAGCTCGGCGCGCAGGGCGTCGTCCAGGCCGTGGAAGATGGCCTGCCGGCCGCGGTCGGGGATCTCGGCGAAGGGCTTGCGCAGGCTGAACCCCATGGCGTCGGCGAGGGCCTCGATCTGCACGTACACCCAGCTCGATTCCTTGCCCTTGAGGAACTCGACGGCGCCCCCCTCGAGGGACACCTCGGTATCCGGCACGAGCGCCTCCGGCAGGATGCTGCGCAGGGTGCCCAGGCCGTTGCAGTGGTCGCACGAGCCGGCGGGCGAGTTGAAGCTGAACATGCGCGGCTCGCCGCTGGGGAAGCCCCGCCCGCACGAGGTGCACGACGACTCGCGGCTGTACCAGCTCTCCTGGCCGTCGCTCCACACCACGACGGTGCCGCCGCCCAGTTCGGCCGCGCGTTCGAGCCCGGCCTTGAGCCGGTCGCGGATGCCGGGCCGGTTGGCCAGGCCGTCGACGACCACGGCGATGTCGTGGGCCTTGTTCCGCTCGAGCCGGATGTCGTCCTCGAGCTCGCGCAGCTCGCCGTCGACGAGCACCCGCACGTAGCCCTGCAGGCGCAGGTCGTCGAGCAGCTTGCGGTGCTCGCCCTTGCGCCCGCGCACCACCGGCGCCAGCAAGTAGAAGCGGGTCTTCTCCGGCAGGGCCGCGATCTCGTCCTCGATCTCGCCGAGGGGCCGACCCGTCGCGGGAATGCCGCAGTCGGGGCAATGCACCGTGCCGCAGCGGGCGTACAGCAGGCGCATGAAGTTGTAGATCTCGGTGACCGTGCCCACCGTCGAGCGCGGGCTGCGGCCGAGGCCCTTCTGGTCGATGGCCAGCGACGGCGAGAGGCCGTCGATGCGGTCGACGTCGGGCTTGGCCAGCTGGTCGAGGAACTGGTGGGCGTAGCTCGAGAGGCTCTCGATGTAACGCCGCTGGCCCTCGGCGTAGAGGGTGTCGAAGGCGAGCGACGACTTGCCGGACCCGCTCGGACCCGTGATCACCACCAGCCGGCGCCGGGGCAGGCTGAGGCTGATGTTCTTCAGGTTGTGGACGCGCACGCCCTTGACGGTGATGTCCCCGTGGGACGGGGACATCGCCGGCTGATCGCGGTGCGGTTCGGTGCTGGCCAAGGCGGCTCTTCCGGGTGCGGGTGCTACTTGACGTTCTTCAGGGTCGGATCCATGGCGTCCCAGGCCGCCTTCTCGTCGGCCGTCAGGTGGCCCGTCCCCTCGATGACCGTGGCCTTGGTGATGGCCACCGGCACCGCCGGGGCGTCGCGGCCGGCCGAGGGGTTCTTCTCGGCGGAGACGATGCGGTCGGCCACCTCCTGGCCCATGACCACGTGACCGAAGATGGTGTACTGGCCGTCGAGCTGCGGCGTGGCGTCGACGCAGATGAAGAACTGGCTGCCGGCGCTGTCCACGTCGCGGCTGCGCGCCATGCTCAGCGAGCCCTTCAGGTGGTGCGCCGTCTTGCTGAACTCGGCCTTCAGGTTCGCGGGACCGTCGAGGCCCTTGTAGCCCTTGGCCTCGAGCATGGCGTTCACCTCGTCGACCTTGGCCTTCTCG
Organism: bacterium; assembly: GCA_020440705.1. Classification (NCBI taxonomy): domain Bacteria; species bacterium. The sequence continues at coordinate 13,548 of JAGRNP010000104.1, forward strand.
GCGTCGGTCAGCACGTCGCTCATGACCGGACCGCCCATGCCGTCGTTGCGCGGGTCGGCGTCCTTGCTGTTGGGGTCGCCGCCCTGGATCACGAAGCCCGGCACGATGCGGTGGAAGCGGCTGCCGTCGTAGAAGCCGGTGCGGGCCAGGTGGGTGAAGTTGGCCACGTGGTTCGGCGCCAGGTCCGGATACATGACGAGCAGGATCTCGCCCTCTTCGGTGTCGAGCCGGACGAAGGTCGGCTCGGCGGCCTGGGCCGCGGCGGCGGCGAGCAGCAGGGTGACCGGCAGCAGGAGCTTCAGGGCGGTGCGCATGGGACCTCCAGGCCGGGACCGCGTCCCGGACCGATGTTCGTGGCCGACGCTAGTCGCGCCGGATCAGATAGGTGATGCCCAGTTCCGCGCGCAGCCGCTCCCCCAGCCTTTCGGCGGCGGCACGGTCGGCCAGTCCGGGCAGGACGACACGATGGTAAGTCTGGCCCCCGAGCGTCGCAACCTCCATCACCGGCGCGTAGCCGAGGCCCG
>JAGRNP010000105.1 GCA_020440705.1 bacterium
CGAGCTCCGCCTCGCGGGCCGGCAGCGACCGCACTTCGCGCGCCAGCCGACGCTGGGCGTTGGCCTCGTCATCGGCCGCGCGCCGGGTCTCCTGCCACCGCCGGCGCCGCATGCCCACCGCGCGCTCGCGGTCCGGGAAGAGCTCCCGCACCGCCGCCAGGTCATAGCCGCCGGACATCTGCCGGCGCACCTGCCGGGCCAGTTCCCGGTCGGCGTCGTCGCCGTCGGGCCGGTTCAGGTCGAGCAGGCCGAGCCGGTAGCAGTGGGCCAGATGCCCCTCGGGCACGGCCGGGGCGGGGACGGGTGCGCCGTCGCGGGACCAGCCGACCGGTCCGTCGTCGCGCCGGACGGCCTGCAGCGGGCCGGCGTCGTCGGCGAAGGTGGCGGTCACCTCGAACGGCGAGGCCCCCGGCCGGTCGGGCCACAGCAGGCGCTGCACCGCGCGCACGAACGACGACTTGCCGCTCTCGTTGGCGCCCAGCACCAGGTTCACGCCCGGTCGGGCCTCGACCACGAACCCGTCGGGCAGACCCGGCAGACGGGCGGCGGCGAGGCGCTGCAGATCCAGACGGCTCACGGGCGCACCTCCCGGGTCTGGGCCAGCAGGGCGTCGAGGGCCCGCCGTCCGGCGGCCGCGAGCTCGCGCCGCAGGGCCTCGTCGTCGTCGTCCGCGTCCGGATCGATGTGGTTCACCGCGCGGCGGGCTTCCTCCAGCAGCGGCGCCAGGGCCGGATCGCCCCGCTCCAGCGCGAGGATCCTTCCGGCCAGCAGGCCCGGTGGGTCGCTGCGCGCGGCGAGGGCGACCAGGTCGACCGGCGTGCCCACGTCGGCGGTGAGCTTCTCGACGAAGACGACGGTGCCGTCGGCGTCGCGCGCGGTGAGCGCGTCGCGGTCGCATCCGGCCACCCAGCGGGCGATGTCCGCGGCCCGCGTGTGGACTCCGGTCAGGGTGACGCGCAGGCCGAGCAGGTCCGGGCCGGGCGCGCCGTCTTCGGCGCGGGCCAGCCGCGGCATGAGCTGCAGCAGCAGCTCCGGACCCACCTCGCCGTCGTCCGGCAGGACGAATCCGTCGACGCGGATCGCGCGGTGCTCCCAGCGCAGTGGCGCCAGCGCGAGCCGCTCCCACACCACGACGCCGTCGGCGACGCTGGCCAGGACCGGACCGTGCACCCCCGTCTCGTTGGGCGTCGTCGCCGCGACCGAGCCGAGGTAGAAGGGGCGGTGCTCGCCGGGGGCGGGCACGGGGTCGGGGGCGTGGACGTGGCCGAGGGCCCAGCCGTCGTAGCCGGCGGCGTCGAGTTCGGCCGCGGTGACGGGGGCGTAGCGGCTGCCGGGGGCGTCGCGGTCGGCGTGCAGCAGCCCGATGGTGACGACACCCGGCACGGCCGCCGGCACGTTCCCGCGCAGGGGGCTCTCGGCATGGTGGCGCGCGGGAAACGACCACCCGGCCAGGCGCACGTGCGGCGCGATCGGGCAGGTGTCCCAGGTGCCGTCCCGCCCGAGCAGCACCAGATCGTCGAGGACGTCGGCCAGGGCCGGCAGCACCCGCGTGTCGTGGTTGCCCGCCACGGCGCAGACGCGGATGCCGGCGCCGGTCAGGCGGCGCAGCCCCTCCTCGAGTCGCCCCCGGGCCTCGAAGACGTCGTCCTCGTCGTGCACGAGGTCGCCCGCGAGGGCCACGGCATCGACGCCGCGGGAGAGGGCGGTCTCCACGCAGCGCCGCCACGAACTCGCCGGCGTCAGCAGGTCGTCCGCCAGACCGTGGTCGCGCCAGGCGGACGCCGGCACGCGGGCGGCCCGGCGCCCGAGGTGCATGTCGCCGACGAAGAGGATGCGGACGGGGTCTTGGGGCGGCATGGAGACTCCAGGAGAATCGACAGGGAAACGGCCGCCCCATTATGAGGCGGCCGTCCCGCGAAGTCCAGAGGCGCCGCGCCGGGGCGTCAGTCCAGGAGTTTGAGGATCTCCATGGCCACCTCGAGCTCCTCCCGGATCTTGTCGTGGAAGCGGAGCGTGTCGGGCAGGGTCAGGCCGAGCATCTTCAGGGCCTCGGGGCTGCACTCCCGCGGCGGGAAGGCGCCCGGCGCGCCGAAGTCGATCTGGTACGAGATGAAGTCGGCCACGTGGACCAGCGAGGTCAGCTGCGGCACCTTGGCCGACGCGTTCGGCGTGTGGTGGAACTGCACCGCATCGATGACCGAGGGCGGGAAGTTCCAGCCGCGGAAGACGGCCTTGCCGATGTTGGCGTGGTCGGTCTGGAAGAGGGCCTTCTCGCATTCGATCCAGCTGAGGTGCTGCTCGCGGGCCACGGTGCACACCTCGCGGAAGTCCTCGTCGAAGTAGCGCTTCTCGACCAGCTTGCCGATGTCGTGGAGCAGGCCGACCACGAAGGCCTCCTCCTTCTGGTTGATGTTCAATTCCTCGGCCAGGACCTTGCAGATGCTCGCGACGGCGATGGAGTGCTTCCAGAAGTCCATCATGTCGACGGACCCGTCCTCCTCGTCCTTGAAGTAGTCGAACACGGAGGTCGCCAGGGCGGCGCTGCGCACGGCCCGGAAGCCCAGGATGACCACGGCGCGGCTGATGGTCTTGATCTGCTTGCTGTAGCCGTAGAAGGCGCTGTTCACGAGGTGCAGGATCTTCGTCGACAGGGCCTGGTCGTGGGTGATGATCTCGGCGATCTCGGGCACGGCCACGTTCGGATCCTGCATCTTGGCGAAGAGTTCCTGGTAGATCACCGGGAGGGTCGGCACGTCCTTCACGAAGTTCTTCACTTCGCGCGGATGGAGATCCATCAGGGATTTGTAGGTGCTGGTCGTGCTCACGCGCCAATCCTTCTCGCGGGGAGAGGTTCCGTGTTTCCTTTAGTAGGGGTATCGTCGCGAAAACCGGGGTCTTGAGGCCGTTTATGGCTCAATCGGCGGCGAATTCGAGGTGAGGGGCGCCGGGTTCGTGCTCCCGGGCCCGACCGACCACCGCGGCGCACAGGCCGCCGTTTTCCCGCACCACGGCCTGGAGTTCGGCCACCCGGTCGGCGGGAACGGCCACCAGGAGACCACCGCTGGTCTGCGGATCGTTCAGCAGCCCGATCATGTCCGGACCGAGCCCGGGGGCGAAGGCCACGTCGGCACCCACGAAATCGGCGTTCGAGCGGGTGCCCCCGCAGGTGAATCCTTCGCCGCAGAGGGCCGCCGCCTCGGGCAGCTGGGGCACGGCGCCGGCATCGATGCGCAGGGTCAGGCCCGAGCCGCGGGCCATCTCCAGGGCGTGGCCCGAGAGGCCGAAGCCGGTCACGTCGGTGCAGGCGGTGGCGCCGGCCGCGTGCAGCAGCGCGCCGCAGCGGTTCAGGCTGGTCATGCAGGTCACCAGGGCGTCGTAGGCGGCCTGGTCGAGGCGACCCTTCTTCATGGCGGCCACCAGCGCGCCGGTGCCCAGGGGCTTGGTGAGCACGAGCACGTCGCCCGGCCGGGCCGAGCTGTTGCGCAGGATGCGGTCCGGATGCACCTCGCCCGTGACGCTGAGGCCGAACTTCACCTCGTCGTCGCGCACGGTGTGGCCGCCGGCCACCGCGCACCCGGCCTCGGCGCAGATCTCGCCGGCGCCGGCCAGGATCTCGCCCAGCACGTGGTTGGGCAGGCCCACCGGCGGGTAGCCCAGCAGGTTCAGGGCGAGCAGCGGCACGCCGCCCATGGCGTAAACGTCGCTGATCGAGTTGGCGGCGGCCACGCGCCCGAAGGTGCGGGGATCGTCCACCACCGGCGTGATGAAGTCGGCGGTGCACACGATGGCCCGCTCGGCGGTCAGACGGTACACGCCGGCATCGTCCGCGGTGTCGAAGCCCACGAGGAGGTTCGGACCGGCCGCGGCCTGGATGGGTGCGAGAATCTCGGTCAAGTCCCCCGGACTGAGCTTGGCGGCTCAACCGGCCGACTTGGCGAAGCGCGTCAGCGCGATGCGCTCGTCGTGCGACATGGTCACCTCCTCTCCGTGCCGAACGTGCGGCGGTTCCGGCGGCCGGGCTACTGCCCGCCGCCCTTGGCCTCGAGCTTGGCCCACGTGTCCTTCAGCGTGGCCGTGCGGTTCCAGACCATGCGGTCCGGCGTGGAATCCCTGCTGTCGATGCAGAAGTATCCCAGACGCAGGAACTGGCAGCTGTAGCCGGTCTCCTTGCCCGCGAGGCCGGGCTCGAGCTTGGCCTGCACCACCGCGAGGGAGTCGGGATTCAGGTTGGCGATGTAGTCGCCGCCCTCCTCGGGGAAGGGTTCCCGGAAGAGGTTGTCGTAGAGCCGCACCTCGGCGTCGACCGCGTGCGGCGCCGAGACCCAGTGCAGCGTGCCCTTGACCTTGCGGCCGTCGGGCGAGTCGCCGCCCCGGGTGGCCGGATCGTAGGTGCAGCGCAACTCGATCGGGTTGCCGTCGGCGTCCTTGATCACCTCGTCGCAGGTGATGAAGTAGGCGTGCTTGAGGCGCACCTCGCCGCCCAGCTTCAGGCGGAAGAACTTGCGCGGGGCTTCCTCGCGGAAGTCCTCCTGCTCGATGTAGAGCTCGCGCGAGAAGGGCACCAGCCGGGTCCCGGCCTGCGGATCCTCGGGATTGTTCTCGCACTCGATCTGCTCGACCTGGCCCTCCGGATAGTTCGTGATGACCACCTTGAGGGGCTCGAGCACGGCCATGACCCGGTCGGCGCTCTGGTTCAGTTCGTCGCGGATCGACCACTTCAGCAGGTCGAGGTCGACCGTCGAGTCGCGCTTGGCCACACCGATCCGGTCGTTGAATTTCCGGATCGCCGTCGGCGTGTAGCCCAGGCGCCGCAGCCCGCTGATGGTCGGCATGCGCGGGTCGTCCCAGCCGGTGACGTGGCCCTCCTGCACCAGCCGCAGCAGCTTGCGCTTGCTCATCACGGTGTAGGTGAGGTTCAGGCGCGCCATCTCGATCTGGCGGGGGGTGAAGGGCACCGGCAGGTTCTGGATGAACCAGTCGTACAGGGGCCGATTGACCTCGAACTCGAGGGTGCAGAGCGAGTGGGTGATGCCCTCGATGGCGTCGCTCTGGCCGTGGGCGAAGTCGTAGAAGGGGTAGATGCACCAGGTGTCGCCGGTGCGGTGGTGGTGCGCCTTGCGGATGCGGTACAGCAGCGGGTCGCGCATCTTCATGTTCGGATGCGCCATGTCGATCCGCGCCCGCAGGGTGTAGGCGCCCTCGTCGAACTCGCCGGCGCGCATGCGGGCGAAGAGGTCGAGGCTTTCGGCGACGGGGCGGTCGCGGTCGGGGCTCGGCGTGCCCGGTTCCTTCACCGTGCCGCGGGTGGCGCGCACTTCGTCGATGGTCTGGCTGCAGACGAAGGCCTTGCCGTGCTCGATCAGGTGCACCGCCCACGCGTAGAGGGTCTCGAAGTAGTCCGAGGCGTAGAACTCGCGATCTTCCCAGTCGGCCCCGAGCCAGCGCACGTCGGCCTTGATGGAGTCGACGTACTCGGTCTCCTCCTTCTCGGGGTTCGTGTCGTCGAAGCGGAGGTTGAACTTGCCGCCGAACTCCTGGGCGATCTCCCAGTTCAGCAGGATCGCCTTGGTGTGGCCCACATGCAGGTAGCCGTTGGGCTCGGGCGGGAAGCGCGTGTGGACGCGGCCGTCGTTCCGGCCGGCGGCGAGATCCTCGCGGACGAAGGCACGGATGAAGTCCGACTTCTCGGGGCTGCCGGATGCGGGCGTGGTGGTGTCGTGGTCAGCGCTCATGTCGGCCGGGACCTTTCCGGATACGCGGTGGGGGCCGCAGGCGCCCGTTGCGCTTGATAAGCTAAATCCCGGCCGGGGGAATGTCTACCGCCGGCGCGGGCGCGGGGGCGCCCGCATCTCAAGTCTTGCCACCGGGGATCGAAATGGTATGGTCTGCGGCCGAGGGGAGGCGTCACCGCAACGAGGAGGGGGGACCGCATGGCCGCACGGTCCGGTCGCGTCCACACCATCGTCCTGGCGGCTCTCTCCCTGGCCACGGCCCTGCTCGTCGGCTGGGTCGTGTTCTCCGCCTGGGACTTCTACGTCACCGCCTACGGCGACCGACCGCACCACGACGCCTTCCGCGACTTCCGTCCGGCCGGCTTCGTGGGTCACGGTCTCGGCATCCTCGGCAGCGCCATGGTGCTGCTGCTCCTCATCTACAGCCTGCGCAAGCGGATCCGCTTCATGCGCCGCTGGGGGGACATCAGCGTCTGGCTGCGCTACCACATCTTCCTGGGCGTGGCCGGTCCGGTCCTGATCACCCTGCACACGAGCTTCAAGTTCAACGGCCTGGTCTCGATCAGCTACTGGTCCATGGTCGCCGTGGCGCTCAGCGGCGTGGTCGGGCGCTACCTGTACCAGCAGATCCCGCGCAACGTGCTGGGCGAGGCCCTGGGGGCCGACGCCATCGAGGCCCGCGGGGAGGAGATCCTGGTCGAACTGTCGACGCAGCACGGGCTGGGCGACAAGGAGCTGGCGGCGCTGGAACGCTTCGCCGTGGGGCGCCTCGAGGGCCGCTCGGCGCCGGTGGCCCTGCTGACGCTGCCGCTGGTCAACATCCTGCAGGCCCGGAAATTGCAGAGCTTTTTGCTCGGAATTGGAGTCCAACCCACGACGGGGGCCGTGGCGTTGAGCCGGGAATGGGTCCTGCAGGCGCGCCGCCTGCTGCTCTTCCACCAGGTCCGAGACCTTTTCCACTACTGGCACGTGTTCCACAAACCGTTCGCCGTCATCATGATCGTGATCATGATCGTGCACGTGACGGTGGCGGTCCTGTTGGGCTACACGTGGCAGTTCGGACCGGAGGTTCCCTAGGAATCCTCCGGGGGAGGACGATGCAGACAGCCCGCCGAACCCTCCGTGCATTTCGCGGAATGTGGGCGTTCCGACCTCTCACTTCAGGCTCTCTTCTTCTGATAACGGCTCTCATAATCATTATCGCCGCCCCAGCACGGGCCCAGCTCTCGCCCGGCGACCTGAGCTCCGCCCACGAGGAGCTCGAGGGCCTGAAGAAGTGCTCCAACTGCCACCAGCTCGGCAAGCGCGAGGTCGGGCCCCGGTGCCTGGACTGCCACGTGGAGATCAAGGCCATGCGCGAGGGCGGCCGCGGACTCCACGCCGGCGACGACTTCGGCCAGTGCGTCGACTGCCACGTGGAGCATCACGGCCGCGACTACGAGCTCGTCTTCTGGCCGGACGGTCGCGAGAACTTCAAGCACGACGTGCTGGGCTACGAGATGACGGGCGCCCACCTGAAGCTCGCATGCCGCCAGTGCCACAACGTGAAGAACGTGGTCGACCCCGGGAAGCTGCGGGGCTGGAAGAAGGAATTCGACCGCACCTACCTGGGCCTGGCCCAGGACTGCCTGTCCTGCCACGCCGACCCCCACGCCGGCGCCCTGACCGGCGGGCCGGAGCAGAAGACCTGCACCGCCTGCCACGGCACCGAGGCGTGGAAGCCCGCGTCCGGCTTCGACCACGACCGCTCCGCGTTCCCCCTGACCGGCCGCCACCAGAAGGTCGACTGCGCCAAGTGCCACAGGACGAAGGGCGCGCCGGTGACGGTGGGTCAGGCCAAGGTGGCCGTCGCGGTCTTCAAGCCCCAGGCCCATGCCGCCTGCACCGACTGCCACAAGGACCCGCACGTGGGCACCCTGGGCCCGAACTGCACCCAGTGCCACGTGACGGACGACTGGCTGAAGATCAACGGTCAGGCCTTCGATCACAGCAGGACGAAGTACCCGCTCGAGGGCCGCCACGCCGGCGTCAGCTGCGCCCAGTGCCACGACAACGGCCGCAAGAAGCCGGCCTTCGCCGCCTGCCGCGACTGCCACGCCGACGCCCACGACGCGGCCACGCTGGAGCGGCCGAAGCTGATGGTGTGCGAGGATTGCCACACGGTCGCCGGCTTCCGGCCCGCCGGCTACACCATGACCCGGCACGCCGAGTCGGCCTTCCCGCTGCGCGGGGGGCACCAGGCGACGCCCTGCCTCCGCTGCCACCAGCCGTCCGACGGCGCGGCGGCGCGGCGCGGGGTCGATCCCAAGAGCGTCTACGCCCGCGCGGCGAACCTCGCGCCGGCCCACGCGGCCTGCACCGACTGCCATCGCGACCCCCACGCGGGGCAGACGGCCGCCGTCAAGGGCGCGGGCGACACCGCCGGGTGCATCGCCTGCCATGACGAGAACTCCTGGCGCGATCCGCGCTTCGACCACGGCACGACGCGCTTCGCCCTGGACGGCGGCCACGCCCGCGCCGCCTGCACGGCTTGCCACAAGCCGGGTCGTCGGGCCGGCGAGGTCGAACTGCTGTTCAAGGACACGGCGCGGAACTGCGCCGGCTGCCACGACGACATCCACCAGGGCCAGTTCGCCGACCGCCGCACGGCCGACGGCGCGGCCGTCGACTGCGCCCGGTGCCACGTGACCGTCGACTGGTTCGCCGAGAAGTTCGACCACGAGACCGACAGCCGCTTCCCCCTGCGCGGCGGGCACGAAAAGGTCGCCTGCGCGACCTGCCACATCCCGCGCGCCGAGGACGAGGGGAAGATGGTGCGCTTCAAGCCCCTGCCGACCGACTGCCGCAGTTGCCATGGCAACGACGGGAAAGGACAGCCATGAGAGTCCGTCTGCTGACCGCGCTGGCGTGCGCCCTGCTGATCGCGGGCGCCGCCGCCGCCCAGGATGCGCCCCAGGTGCCCCGGGTGGGCAACCCCCACGGGGACATGGATCTGGACTGCCGCCTGTGCCACGACCAGGATTCCTGGGACGTGAGTTCCAGCGGCGGCTTCGACCACGACGCGACGGGCTTCCCCCTCGAGGGGCTGCACCGCTTCGCCCAGTGCCGCGACTGCCACCGCGAGCCGGTCTTCGGCCACGTGGGCACCCACTGCGCCGACTGCCACGACGACATCCACCGCGGGCGGTCCGGTCCCGATTGCGCCAAGTGCCACACCCCGGCCGCCTGGGTCGACCAGCCGCGCATGCGGCAGGAGCACAACGCCACGGCCCTGCCCCTGGTGGGCGCCCACGAGCGCGTGGACTGCGACGCCTGCCACTCCGGCGCCGCCACCGGCGACTACGTCGGCACGCCGACCGCGTGCTACGCCTGCCACCGCGAGAACTACGAGGCCACCGACGATCCGAACCACATGACCGCCGGCTTCGCCACCGACTGCGAGCGCTGTCACGGCGTCTTCTCGTCGACCTGGGGCTCGGGCGACTTCATCCACATGCCGGTCCTGACCGGCGCCCACGCCCGCATCTCGTGCACCGAGTGCCACAGCGGCGGTTTCGCCGGCACGCCGCAGGACTGCGCCGCCTGCCACCAGCCCGACTACGACGGGACCACCAATCCCCAGCACGCCCAGGCCGGCTTCCCGACCGAGTGCGCGCTGTGCCACAACACCACCGCGTGGGTGCCCGGCGCCTACGACCACGATGCCACGGCGTTCCCGCTGACGGGCGCCCACCGCACCCTCGACTGCCTGGCGTGCCACAGCCAGGGCTTCACCGGCACGCCGACCGACTGCTTCGCGTGCCACCAGGCCGACTACGACGGCACCACCGACCCGGACCACGCCCAGTCGGGCTTCCCGACCGCGTGCGCGGCGTGCCACTCGACCAGCGCCTGGGAGCCGGCTTCGTTCGACCACGACAACACCGCGTTCCCGCTGACGGGCGCCCACACGACCGCCGACTGCCTGTCGTGCCACGCCTCGGGCTACACCGGCACGCCGACGGCCTGCGTGGCCTGCCACCAGGCGGACTACGACGGGACGAACGACCCGAACCACGCGGCGGCGAACTTCCCCACGTCGTGCCAGGAGTGCCACACGACCAGCGCCTGGGAACCGGCGAACTGGGACCACGACGCCCAGTACTTCCCCATCTACACCGGTCGCCACCGGGACGAGTGGAACTCCTGCACGGAGTGCCACGTGGTCGCGACCGACTACGGGGCCTTCGAGTGCATCCTCTGCCATGCCCACGACGACCCCGTCGACCTGGCCGGCAAGCACCGCGAGCTCGGCAGCCGCTACAGCTACGTGAGCGCGGCGTGCTACGAGTGCCACCCCACCGGAAGGGCGGAAGATTGAGCCGGCGCGACCTGATCGGAGCCCTCTGCGCCCTGGCGCTCGGGGTGGCGGCCGCCGTGGCGGGGGCGGCCGAGGTGACGTGCCACGTGAAGTACGTCTCGGCCGAGCACGTCTATCTCGACGTGGGCAGCGCCGCGGGCCTGGAGGTCGGCCTCAGGGGGCAGGTGGTGCGCGACGGCGCGGCCATCGGCGAACTGGAGATCGTCTTCGTGGCCGAGCGGTCGGCCTCGTGCACGGTCGTCGGCAAGGTGCAGGAGTTCGTGGCCGGCGACGCGGTCGTCTTCGCGGTCGAGGAGGAGGCGCCCGAGACGGTGGTCGTGCCGGCCCCGGCGCCGGAATCCCGACAGCGCACGCGGGCGACCGCCGGCTCCTCGCCCCGCACCCGCAGCGCCGCGTCGGCGCGGCGCTGGCGCGGCTCGGTGGCCCTGCAGTGGGACCACGGGGCCGAGACGAACGAACGCAAGCTGACCACCGACACCTACCGGCTGCCCTTCCGCATCCGCGGGGAGGACCTCGGCAAGGGCTTCGCCTTCCAGGCGCGGGGCAGCCTGCGCCGCATCGAGCGCGACGGCTTCGGCGCGAGCACGCCCACGGGCGAGTGGCGCAACCGGATCCAGGAGGTGGCCCTCGTGCGCGAAGGCCGCGAACTGGACTGGCACATCGCCTTCGGGCGGATCGGGACCCGCGCCACCGCCACCGCCGGACCGTTCGACGGCCTGGCCGTGAGCCGCCGCATGGCGGCGAACCTGCGCGTGGGCGTCTTCGGCGGCTTCGCTCCCGAGTGGGGCGACCTCGGCTTCGGCACCGACGACCACCTGCTCGGGGCGAACCTGAACTGGGTGCGGCGCGGCGAGAACGGCCGCCTGCTCGACCTGCTGGTGGCCGGCATCGGCCGCTACCGCGACGGCGAGATCAGCCGCGAGTACCTCACCATGACCACGACCTGGCGCGGCGCGGGGGGCCTGAGCCTGCTGCAGGCCGCCGAGGTCGACTTCAACCGCGGCTGGCGCGCCGAGGGCGACGCGCGGTCGGTCGTCCTGTCGAGCCTGGCGCTCACCGGCCGCTACCGCTTCGCGGCGGGCGCGACGGTCGACCTGGGCTACGACAACCGCGAGCCCGTGCGCACCTGGGGGACCCGTTCCCTGCCGGACAGCCTCTTCGCGGACGCGGGGCGCAAGGGCTGGCGCGCGGGACTGAGCCTCAGGCCGTCGCGCTACCTGAACCTGCACGCCTCGGGCAGCCTGCGCCGGGACGATCGCACCGACGACGACGCCACCTCCTGGCAGGTCCGGGCCCACTCGCCGGGGCTGCTGGGTGCGCGCACCTCGCTCTTCGCCGGTCTGCGCGGGTTCGACGGTCCCTGGTTGTCGGGCTGGTCGCCGTCGGGCGGCGTCTCCAAGTCGTTCGCCTCGGGACTTTCGCTGCGGGCCGAAGGCGGCTACTACCATTACACCGGGGCCATCGACGACACCTCCCGCGACAACACCTGGTTCTCTCTCGGGGCCGACAAGGAGATCGCGGCCCGCACCTCCGTCGCGGTGGAGTACCGCGAGGACTGGGGCGACGACATCGAGGGCCGCCGCTGGTTCGTGGAACTGCGGCGCCGCTTCTAGGAGCTGACATGGAATCGCTGCTGATCTGGGTCCTGATGCTGGCGCTGGTCGCGCTGGTGGTCGTGCGCTATACGCGCGGCTTCACGGCGCGGCGCCACGCCGACCGCGACCGCCTGCGGCAGACCCGCGAGCTGGGCATGGACAAGGCCACGGGCCAGTACCCCCTGGTCGACGCCGGCGCCTGCATCGGCTGCGGCACCTGCGTGGCGGCCTGTCCGGAGGGCGACGTGCTGGGCATCGTCATGGGCAAGGCCGTGGTGATCAACGGCGCCCGCTGCATCGGGCACGGCAAGTGCGCCGAGGCCTGTCCCGTGGGCGCGATCCAGGTGGGACTCGGCGACATCACCAAGCGCGACGACATCCCCCTGCTCGACGAACACTGCCAGACGAACGTGCCGGGCCTGTGGATCGCCGGCGAGCTGAGCGGCTTCGCCCTGATCAACAACGCCGTCGACGGCGGCCGCAAGGTCGCCGAGCGCATCGCGGCCACGCGGGGCCCCCGCGGCGGCGGCGACCCCGACCTGTTCGACATGATCGTGGTCGGGGCCGGGCCCGCGGGCATGAGCGCCGGCCTGGTCGCCGGCGAGCACGGCCTGAGCTGCCTGATCCTCGACCAGCAGGGTGCCGGCGGCACGATCCTGCAGTACCCGCGACGCAAGCTGGTCATGGTGCAGCCGGTGGAGATCCCACGTCTGGGCAGGCTGCCCCGGCACGAGTACCGCAAGGAGGAGCTCCTGGAGATCTGGGAGAAGCTGCACTCCGACTACGGCCTGGACATCCGCACGGGCGTGCGCGTGACGGGCGTCAGCGGCAAGGTGGGCGACTTCGCCGTCCGCACCTCCGAGGGCGACTTCCGCGCGCGGCACGTGGTGCTGGCCCTGGGGCGCCGGGGCACGCCGCGCCGCCTGAACGTGCCCGGCGAGGACCTGGCCAAGGTGGCCTACAAGCTGATCGACGCCGAGGCCTACGCGGGTCGGCGGGTGCTCGTGGTCGGCGGCGGCGACTCGGCCGTCGAGGCGGCCATGGGCCTGGCCCACCAGGAGGGCTGCCGGGTGACCCTGTCCTACCGGAAGCCCGACCTCATGCGCATCAAGCAGCGCAACGACGACCGCATCAGGCCGCTGATCGCCGACGGGACCATCGACTTCCGCGGCGGCACCACCGTGCAGTCGATCCACCCGGACAAGGTCGTGCTCGAAGGGCCGACCGGCAGCGCCATCGTGCCCAACGACGACGTCTTCATCCTGGCCGGCGGCATCCCGCCCTTCGGGTTCCTGCGCGAGCTGGGCATCCGCTTCGGCGGCGACCAGCGCGACATCGCCGCGGCGGGGGCGCGTTCGCAGGACGCCGGTTGAGGTCGGACGGCGGCGCGGCTATCATGCCGACGACCACCCGCGACCCCGGATCCGGCCGAAGGACCTGCCCATGCCCCTGCTCGTCGACGCCCGCCCGCACTGGACCGAGCTGACCCTCGACCGCCCGCCGCGCAACGTGCTGGACACGGAGATGCTCGGCGCCCTGGTCGCCACCCTCGACGAGCAGAAGACGGCCGGCCGGCCGCTGCTGCTCAAGGCCAACGGCCGGCACTTCTCCACGGGCTATCCCATCAGCGAGATCCCGTCCGAGATCTTCCACCACGACCCCGCCGTCCGCGCGGGCACGCTCTTCGAGCAGGTCATGGACCGCCTCGTGCATCATCCGGCGCCGATCCTGGCCGCGGTGCAGGGCGACGCCTACGGGGGTGCGGTGGAGATGCTGGCCTGCGCCGACCTGCGCGTGGCCGCCGACACGGCGCGCCTGGGCATGCCGCCGGTGCGCCTCGGGCTCGTCTACAGCCATACGGGCCTGCGCCGGCTGCTGCGCGGGTTCGGGTCGCCGCTGGTGCGGGAGATGCTCATGCTGGGCGAAGCCATCTCGGCCGAGCGGGCCGGCCACGCGGGATTCTTCAACCGGGTGGTGGGTGCGGACGAGCTGGCCGACACGGCGGAGCAGATGATGCGCGCCATCACCCGCGGCGGGCCGGACGCCCTGCGCGGCACGCGCCGCATCCTGAACCTGCTCGAGGAGTGGGAGTCGCTGCCCGACGAGGCCCTCGCCGAGATCGGCCGCCTGCGCCACGCTTCGCGCGCGGGCGACGAGTTCCAGCGCGCGCGCGAGGCGTTCCTCAACAAGGAGCCGTCGCCGTTCGGCGAGGGCGACTAGGCGCTACAGCCGCCAGCGCAGGCCCATCAT
>JAGRNP010000106.1 GCA_020440705.1 bacterium
CACCCCGACCGCCGCCGCCCCCACGGCCCGGGCCCGCGGGGGCCTGGCCGGTGGCGGCGGGAGTGGGCACGGTGCTCAGGGACGGGTTCAGGCGCCAGGCGCCGCTGAAGTCGGCGGGGACGGCGTTCGGGGCGGCGGTTGCGGTGGAATCGGGTTGCGCCGCGCCGGCGGCGGCGACGTCGGGCAGGACGGCGAGGGCGACCACGACGGTCAGGGCCAGGATCTTGGGCATGGGATCGCTCCGGGAAAGGGGGCGGGCGCGCCGGCCGCGGGGGCGGGGTCCGGACGGCGCGCCGGGGTCACAGCCACCCAACGCCCGGACCGGCGGTGACCAGCGCGACAAAAACGCGCCCCCCGCCGGGGCGGGAGGCGCGGTGGGACGGTGGACGTCGCCGTGCGGGTCAGTCGTAGTCGGGCAGCTTGCCGTATTTGCCGCCGGCCTCGGAGTAATCCGTCTCCAGGCCCATGCGGTTCTTGCTCTCCTCGAGCAGGCTGTACAGCACCGGCACGATGATCAGGGTGATGAACGTCGAGAAGATGACGCCGAAGCCGAGACTCGTGGCCATGGGCACGAGGAACTTGGCCTGCAGGCTCTTCTCGAGCAGCAGGGGCAGCAGCCCGGCGAAGGTCGTCACCGAGGTCAGCAGGATCGGCCGGAAGCGGCGCAGGCCCGCGTCGACGAGGGCCTGGTGCAGGGGTTTCTCCGCCCGCCGGGCCCGGTTGATGAAGTCGATCATGATCAGCGAGTCGTTCACCACCACGCCGGTCAGGGCCACGACGCCGAACATGCTGATCAGGGTCAGGTCGATGCCCATGAGGGCGTGGCCCCACACGGCGCCGACCAGGCCGAAGGGGATGGCCGACATGATCACCACCGGCTGGCTGTACGATTTGAACTGCACCGCGAGCAGCACGTAGATCATGAGGATCGCCAGCATGAAGCCGCTCTTCAGGCTGGCCATGCTCTCGGCGCGGTCGGCCTGCTCGCCCTCCATGGTGTAGCGCAGGCCGGCGTACTTCGTCATGAGCTCGGGCAGGATCTCCTCGCGCAGCACCGCGTTGATCTCCTCGGCGTTGGTGACGTCCTGGTCGATGTCGCCCGTGACCGAGACGATGCGCGTGCGGTCGGCCCGTTCGATGCTGGCGTAGCCCCGCCCGATCTCGACCGCGGCCACGCGCCCGAAAGGCACCTCGTCGCCGGCGGCCGTGCGGATGCGCATGGACTCGATGTCGCCCAGGGAGCGCCGCTCGTCGTCCGGGTAGCGCACCATGACCTTCACCTCGTCGCGGCCGCGCTGGATGCGCATGACCTCGGCGCCATAGAAGCCCGCGCGGACCTGGCGGGCCAGATCGGACAGGGTCAGGCCGAGGGTGCGGGCCTCGGGCTTCAGCTTCAGCTTCATCTCGACCTTGCCTTCGCGGAAGCTGTCGGCGATGTCGATGACGCCGTCGAAGCCGGCGAGCTGGCCCTTCAGCTCCTGGGCCGCATCGACCAGGTCGTCCGGATTGGGCGACGAGAGCTGCACGTAGACCGGCTTGCCGCCCCGGAACAGGTTCGCGGTGAAGGTGAGCGAGACGGCGCCGGTGACCGGGCCGCAGATCTCGCGCCAGCGCTTGGCCATGTCCGGGCTGGGGATGTTGCGGTACTCGGCCTTGAGCAGCTCGGCGTTGACCTCGACCAGGTGCGCGCCGCCGGCGCTCGAGCCCGACGCCCGTCCGACGCCCCGCTCGGTGAAGGGCTGCGAGCCGATGGACGTCGCCACGTGGCGGATGATCGGCAGGGAACCCTCGGGGCGGCCCTGCTCGAACTCGGCCAGCACCTTGTCCAGGGAGTCCTCGAGCTGCCGGACGGCCCTCTCGGCGTCCTCGACGGTGGTGCCCTGGGGCAGGGTGAGCCCGGCCACGAGGTTGTCGGCGTCGACCTTGGGCATGAAGGTGAACTTGATGTGGCCGCCGATGAACATGGCCATGGTGATGGTCAGGGTGATGGTGGCCACGGCGAGCACGATAGGCCGGTGCTGCAGGGCGTACTCCAGGCTCCAGCGGTAGGGGCCCTGGACGAACCGCTCGAGGCCGTCCTCGATGGCCTTCTTGAAGCGGCCATAGGGGCCCTCGTGGGTGGGCGCGCCCTCGGGCGGCAGCGGCTTGATCGTCGAAAGATGCGCCGGCAGGATGAGCAGCGACTCGATCAGCGAGAACGAGAGGATCGCGATCACGACGACCGGGATGTTGTACATGAACTTGCCCATGGTGCCCTCGACGAAGGCCAGGGGCAGGAAGGCGACGACGGTCGTCAGCACGGCCAGCACGACCGGATTGCCCACCTCGAGGGTGCCGAGGGTGGCCGCCTCCTGGGCCGGGCGCCGCCGCTCGCGCAGGGCGAAGACGTTCTCGCCGACGACGATGGCGTCGTCGACGACGATGCCCAGCGAGACGATGAAGGCGAACATGGAGATCATGTTGAGGGAGACCCCGAACATGGGGATCACCCAGAAGGCCCCGCAGAAGCTGATGGCGATGCCCAGGCTCACCCACAGGGCGAGCCGGAACTGCAGCGTGAGCGCGAGCACGAGGAACACGAGCACGAGACCCATGACGCCGTTCTTGAGCAGCAGGTTCATGCGGCTCTTGTAGATCTCCGAGCGGTCGGAGTAGTAGCTAAGGTCGACGCCCGGCGGCAGCTGGTTCTGCATGCCGGCCACGTACTCCTTCACCGCCCTGGTGACCTTCAGCACGCCCACGTCGCCGGTGCGGTACACCTTGATCGTGGCCGCGGCCTGGCCGTCCATGAGGAAGCCCACGTCGACGTCCTCGAAGGAGTCCTTCACCTTCGCGATGCGGTCGAGGGTCACCTCGGTGCCGTCCGGGGCCGTGATCACCACGATGCGGCCGAACTCCTCGCCGGTGTAGCGCTGGCCCTGGGTGCGCACGAGGATCTCGCCGGCCTCGGTCTTCACGCTGCCGCCGGGCAGGTCGAGGCTGTTGGCCCGCACGACGTTGGCCACCTGCTCGAGGGTCAGGCCGTAGGCGCGCAGGTCGCGCTCGGCGACCTCGATGGAGATCTCGAAGGGGCGCGTGCCGCTGATGGTCACGTAGGTGATGCCGTCGAGGGCGAGCAGGTCGTCGCGCACCTTCTCGGCCAGCATCTTCAGGGTGCGCTCGGTCGCGTCGCCGTAGACCACGACGTCGACGACCTGGTTGCGCGCCTCGACGAGGGTGACGATGGGCTTCTCGGTCTCCGCCGGGAAGGTGATGATGCGGTCGACCTCGGACTTGATCTCGTCGAGGGCCTTGCGCTTGTCGGTGCCGCGCTGCAGCTCGATGGTGACGGTGCCCATGCCCTCGACGGCGCTCGAGGTGATCTTCTTGATCCCGTCCACGCCCTGCACCTGCTCCTCGACGCGCACGCAGATGGCCTCCTCGACCTCCGACGGCGTGGCGCCCAGGTAGGGGACCTGGACCGTGACCATGTCCATCTCGACCTCGGGGAAGACCTCCTGCTTGATGCCGGCCGCGCTCATCAGCCCGGCGGCGATGATCACGAGCATGAGCAGGTTGGCCGCCACGTGGTTGTGGGCGAACCAGCGGATCAGGCCGTTCATTTGCCACCGTCCTTGGCGTCGGCCGCCGCGCCGCCGGCGCCTTCGCCCGGCTGGCCGCCGCCGCGGCCGGCCGGAGCCGGATCGCCCTCGACCCGGACCGGCATGCCGTCGGTGACGTACTGCAGGTTGCTGGTGCACACCCGCTCGCCCGGTGCGAGCCCCGCGACGATGACGGCCTGCCGGGCGTCCGCGCGGGCGACGGTGACGCCGCGCACGTCGAGCCGGCCCTCGCCGCCGACCACCCAGACGACGTCGTCCGGGCGCAGGGCCGCGCGGGGGATGACCACCGAGCCCGCGGCCGGAGGCGTGCTGAAGAGGACCTCGACGAACATGCCCTCGACCAGGGCGGGGCGATCGCCGTCGCGGCGGTAGGGATCGGGGATCTCGACGACCACCGGCACGAGCCGGCTGCGTTCGTCGACGGCGCCGCCGAGACGCACGGCCCGGCCCGCCCAGTGGTGGCGACGGCCGCCGAATTCGGCGCTGACGTCGACGGGCACGCCGGCCGGGTCGGGGGTGGCGCTCACCTGGATCCAGGCCATGTCGGCGTCGGCGATGGAGACCACGACCTCGGCTAGGTCGGTGGCGTACACCGTGCCGACCGGGTTGCCGGCCCGCAGGTACTGGCCCGCGTCGACGTCGGCCGCGAGAACGCGCCCGTCGAAGGGGGCGCGGATCGTGCATCGCGAGAGGTTCACCTCGGCCTGGGCCTGGGCGGCCCGTGCGGCTTCGAGGCCGGCCTCGGCGAGCTGGAGCTGGGGCTTGCGCAGCACCAGGTCCGAGGGCGTGCCCTCGCCGCCCAGCCGCTCCCACTCGCGCACGGCGACGGCGGCCTCCTCCTCGGCCATGGCGAGATTCACCTCGGCCTGGGCCACGTTCGAGCGCGCCGTCGCGGCGGCCATCACGTAGTCGGTGTCGTCGATGCGGAGCAGCACCTCGCCCGCGGTGATGAAACTGCCCGATTCGAAGGCGGCGGACTTGGCCAGGACCTCGCCGCTCACCTGCGGCACGATCGTGACCGACCGCTTGGCCCGCACCGAGCCGAAGCTGCGGATCTGCACGGGCGTCGCCTCTTCCGGGACGGTGATGACGGCGACCACGGGCCGCGACGCCGGCGGCGTCTTCCGCTCGGGCTTCCTGGCCATCTTGATCAGGACGCCGGTCGCCATCAGCCCGAGGACCAGGATGGCGACGGCCGTCACGACGTTGCGCAGTGTCTTGGGGCTCACGGGCGTACTCCTTCGGCAGCGGTTCCGGACGGGTCGTTGAGGCTCAGGGCGGGTGCGGTCTCCCACGGACCGCCCAGGGCCTGGATCAGGTTCACCCGTGCCGAGCGGCGCTCGCGCTGGGTGGTCAGGAGCTGGCTCTCGGCGTTGAAGAGCCGGCGCTGGGATTCGAGGGTCACGAGCAGGTTGTCCAGGCCGCGGCGGTAGCGGTCCTCGGCGAGTTCGACCGAGCGGCGCGCCTGGGTGGCCGACTCGGCCAGGTAGCGCTCCTGGCGCGACTGGAAGACGTCCTGGTCGAGGGCGTTCTCCACCTCGGCGAAGGCCTCGAGCACCGTCTGCCGGTAGGCGGCGGTGGCCTGTTCGGCGCGGGCCTCGGCGGCGGCGATCTGGGCCTTGCTGGCGCCGCGGTTGATCAGGGGCATGACCAGGTTGCCCACCAGCGACCAGGCGTCGGTGCCGGACTTGAAGAGGTCCTCGAACTCGCGGGTCTTGGTGCCGTAGCTGCCGGTCAGGCTGAGGCGGGGATAGAGCAGGGCCTTGGCCTCGCCCACCCGGGCCACCGACGCGTGCAGGCGCGCCTCGGCGGCCTGCAGGTCGGGGCGGCGCTCGAGCAGCTCACTCGGCAGGCCGGCCGGCACGGGGCCGAGCGGCTCGGGCATGGCCGCGACGAGCAGGTAGCCGCCGCCGTCCGGATCCTCGCGGTCGCTGGCGACGATGGTCCCGGCCGGATACCGCCCGACGAGGATCTCGAGACGCCGCCGCGCCTGGTTCAACTGCTGGTTGAAGCGGGGCTCGGCGGCCCGGGCGGCCGAGAGGTTCTGGCCGGCCAGGTGCACGTCGAGGGGCGAGACGAGGCCGCGGGCGTAGCGGTCGCGCACGGTGGCCAGGCTGTTCTCGAAGCTGGCGACGGTGCGTGCGGTCAGGGCCACCTGCAGCTGGAGCTCGCGGATCTGCAGCCACGTGCGCACCACCTCGGCGACGAGGCCCTGGGCGACGGCGCGCCGATCGCTCTCGCTGGCGACCAGGGTGGCCAGCGCGGCCTCCTTGCCGCGGCTCAGTCGACCCCAGAGATCCACCTCCCAGCGCGCGGTGGCCGAGACGTCGAAGGCGTCGTTGTGCAGCGGCACCGGGAACTGGAGCTGGCTGGCGCTGGTCTTGGCGCGGCTCGCGGTGCCGCCGACCTCGACCGTCGGCCACCGCGCCGACTGCGCCCCGCCCAGCAGGGCGCGGGCCTCGAGCACCCGTCCGGCCGCGGCGACCAGGTCGTTGTTGTAGACCAGCGCGTCGTCGACCAGGGCGTCGAGGGTGGTGTCGCCGAAGGCGGACCACCAGCGCCACGCGGCGCCGGCGCCCGAGTCGGGCAGCGCGCCGGCGAGGGTCGGCCGTTCGGCCGCGCCGGCGAGCTGGGGCTGCTCCTCGCGCGCGGCGGCCTGACCGGTCCACTGCGCCGGCGGCGGGGCCGACAGGTCGGGCCGTTCGTAGTCGGGCCCGACGGCGCAACCGGCCAGGAGGACCGGCAGGGCGAGCGTCAGGATGAGGGACTTGGCGGTCATGAATCCTCCTCGGGGCAGAGCCCGTCGATGGCGGCGGCCGTGAAGCGGGTGATGCGGTCGGTGACGGTCGCCACGTAGGTCTCGCGGTCCGCACCGAGGATCGGGAAGGCCTGGAGCATGATCGTGCGGGCCTCGTCGTTGGCGGCGCTCGCCTCGTACTTGATCCGGCGCAGGATGAAGTGGTGCACCTGGGCGATGGTGCTGGCGATGAACCAGGGCATGTCGTCGTCGGCGATGCCGGGCCGCGCCGCGTGCAGGCTGCGGCTGATGGCCTCGAAGACCGGTCGCACCAGTTCGCGGAAGAAGTGGGCGTGGGCGTGGGAGTCGCTGCCCATCTCGCGCGTGATGACGGTCAGGAAGCTGTTGGCCAGGGCGCCGGACATGTACTCGTGCACCACGACCCGGATCACGTCGTCCACGCGGGGGCGGCCGCTGGTGCGGTCGAGCAGGGCGTCGAGGCCGGCGAGGGTGCGGTCGCGCTGGGCGGTGAAGCGGCGGATGACCACCTCGCGGAAGAGATTCTCCTTGCCCTGGAAGTGGTAGTTGACCGCCGCGACGTTCATGCCGGCCTCGGCGGCGAGCTCGCGCACCGAGACGGCGTCGAAGGAGCGCTCGGCGAAGAGCGCCTCGGCGGCGTCGAGCAGGCGCTCCTTGGGGGAGCGATCGACGGTCTCGTCGGCTGCCGGAAGGGGGGATTCGGGGGTCATGGCGCTGTCCGTCCGTTGGCCCGCTTGGAGTTGAAAACGAAACGCGTGTTTCGATCGATTGATTCAATCGCAAATATTAAACGCACGATTGAATCGTGTCAAGGGGCGCGGGATCCCATGGGGTGGCAAAAAAGAGTATTCTTGTCTAAATTATCTGACCATGCTAAAATAACGTTGTGTCTCGAAACAGGTTGGGTGAGGGGCTGCCGGCCGACGGGACGGCCGCGGTCCACGGAACCAGACCCCGCGGCCCACCGCCGCCGGGGTGGAGGGAGAATCCGGACATGATTCGCAGGAGCATCATCGGAACCTTGTTCGCGGCGGCGCTGGCGATGACGGCGACCGCCGAGGCCGCCGTGGTCGAGGCGATTTCGAGCCTCGACCGGCCGGTGCGCCTCGTCGCCCCGGAGGGTGACGCGCGGCTCTTCGTGGCCCAGCGCGCCGGCCTGGTGCGGGTCTTCGACCAGCAGGGTGTCCAGCTGGACACCTACCTGGACCTGACGGGACAGACCACGACCGAAGGCGAACGCGGCCTGCTGGGCCTGGCCTTCGCCCCGGACTACGCCACGAGCGGACGCTGCTACGTGTGCTACACCGACCTCGCGGGCGATCTGAACGTCGCGCGCTTCACGGTCAGCGCCGGCGATCCGGACCAGGCCGACGCGGCGTCGCAGGAGGTCATCCTGACGGTGGCGCAGCCGGGCACCGAGCACAACGGCGGGCACATCGAGTTCGGTCCGGACGGCATGCTGTACGTCTCGCTGGGCGACGGCGAGTACGGCAACGATCCCGGCAACCGCGCCCAGGACATGCAGCAGCTGCTGGGCAAGATGCTGCGGCTGGACGTGAGCGGGGCCACCGGCTACGCCATCCCGGCCGACAACCCCTACGTGGGCAGCGCCCCGCTCGACGAGATCTGGTCGACCGGCCTGCGCAACCCGTGGGGATTCTCCTTCGACCGGCTCACGGGCGATCTCTACATCACCGACGTGGGCGAGGACCAGTACGAGGAGATCAACATCCAGCCCGCCGGTTCGGATGGCGGCGAGAACTGGGGCTGGCGCCTGATGGAAGGGCCGAACTGCCACGTCCCCTCGTCGGGCTGCGAGGGTCTCGGTCTGGACGAGCCCGCCTACGCCTACACCCACTCGGGCGGCAGCCTCTGGCGCTGCGCCATCGCGGGCGGCTACGTGTACCGCGGCAGCAACCTGCCGTCGCTGCAGGGGCGCTTCTTCTTCTCCGACTACTGCAGCCGCCAGATCTGGAGCCTGGACTGGACCGAGTCGGGCGGAGTGGGCACCGTGATCGACCACTCGGCCGAGATGTCGCCGCCGCTGGGCTACCAGACGGTGGCTTCCCTGGGCCAGGACGGCTTCGGTGAGCTGTACGTGCTCGACTACGACGGCGGGTCGGCCTTCCGCATCATCGGGGCCACGAGCCCGGTGCCGGACGCCGCCAACACCGCGCGTCTGGCCCAGAACGCGCCCAACCCGTTCAACCCGCGCACGGACATCGCCTATGCCGTGGACCGCTCGGACCTGCCGACCCGGCTCGAGGTCTTCGACGCCGCGGGCCGCCTCGTGCGGACGCTGGTCGACGAGGTGCTGGTGGCGGGCGAGTACGTGGCCTCGTGGAACGGCACCGACGCCGCCGGCCGGCCGGTGCCTTCGGGCGTGTACCTGTACCGTCTGCGCAACGGCGACGTCGACCTCAGCCGCAAGATGCTGCTGCTCGAATAGCCCTCACGTGCCGGGACATGCCGGCCGGCCGCGGCCGGCGCGATCCCGGCGACGCCGTTTCTCCCGCATCGCCCGCACGCCGACCCGGCCCGCTCCCGCTAGGGGCAGGTGTGGGACATCCCCGCGATCCAGTGGTCGATCAGCGCCAGGCCCTCGGTGTGCTTCAGCTCCGTCCCGATCTTCGGCATCAGCCCGATGTTCATCATCACGTGCAGGCCCGAGGCGTTGGGGTTGCCCGGCTGGATGACCCGGCACAGGCCGTGGTCGTCGGTGGCCGTGTCCGGGTCGAAGGGGCGCCAGTACTCGTAGTAGGGCGTCCGGTCGCCGTAGGCGCCGTCGGGCCGGTGGCAGTGGGCGCAGTTGATGTCGAGGTAGGCCTTGGCGTAGCGGTCGCGTTCGGTCTCCGTATCGAGGGTGGCGAGGTCGAGGTCGTCGCCGAACGACGGGGTGGCCGGCGCGGCGGCCGGATCGGCGGGGGCGCCGACCAGCAGTCCGCGCCCGGTCCAGGCCGTCAGCTGGTTGAGGGGGCCTTCGCCGTAGTCGAGATCGCGGTTGAGGCTGCGGGCCTTGGGCCCGATGGGCGACATCTCCCCGCCCAGGGTGTGGCAGCCGGCGCACTCGGCCTGGGTCGGCACCCGGTAGGTGAAGTTGCGCCCGGTGCCGTCGTGCACGAAGGAGATCGGGCGGCCGGCGCCGGTGGTGACCAGGTCGGCGTCGCTCATGTCGTCGCGCCACACGTAGGGCAGCGCCACCCAGCCGGCGGCGCGGCGGATCAGCAGGCGCGTTTCGATGATCGTCTCGTTGCCGGGCCCGCGCACCGCCGTGTCGGCGGGCATGGCGAAGGTCTTGGCCAGGACCGTGCCCACCGGAAAGTCGAAGGCCTCGCGGTCGTCGTACACGGCGACCGAGTCGCAGGGCACGAAGACGAAGCGGTACTTGCTGGCGTAGTCGGTGAACAGCGCCGTCGTCAGTTCGTAGGGCAGACCGGTGTCGGCGGCGCCGGTGGTCGGGTCGGTGGGCGAGACGAACAGGCCGTAGGTCGAGAGCTGCGCCGCATCGACGGTGAGCAGGGAATCCCAGGCCACGCTGGTGCAGGTGGGGCCGGTGGGGCCGTCCGGCGGGCCGGCGGGCTCGTCGTCGCCGCAGGCGGCGAGCAGGGCGAGGGCGGCGAACAGGGCGGTCGGGAACAGGCGGCCGAGCGTGCGCATGGAATTCCTCGGGCCGTGGGCGCGGGGCCGCGGCCGGGTCGGGGTGTTCTGTGTGCGGGTTCCGTCCGCGGAGGGTGGTCCGTCCATGATACCCGGGATCGGGGGGTGGAATCAAGAGCGTCCCGGTCCGGATCGGTGGCCCGGACCGGTCGTCCGGACCGGTGATCCGGGCCGACGGGGTGGACGCTCGCCGCTCGAACCGGTACCATCGCGCCGCAGCGGAATCCCCGGCCGCCTGCTGTCGGCATTTGCCGATGTCCGATCATCGTCCGATTGTCGTCCGACCGATCCCCAGGAAAGCGAGCCCTGCGCATGTCCCGCACCGCGACGCCCGACCGGGCCTTCACGCCCGCCCTCTTCCGATTCATGTCCGACCTGGCCGCCCACAACGACCGCACGTGGTTCAAGGAGAACAAGGACCGCTACGAGGCCGACGTGAAGCAGCCGGCGCTCCGCTTCGTCGCCGATTTCGGCCAGCACCTCGACCGCATCAGCCCGCACTTCCGCGCCGATCCCCGGCCGCAGGGCGGTTCGGTGTTCCGCATCCACCGCGACACGCGTTTCTCCAAGGACAAGAGCCCCTACAAGGACCACACCGGCATCTACTTTCCGCACCTCGCGGGTCAGGACGCCCACACGCCGGGGTTCTACCTGAACCTGCAACCGCGCAGCAACTGGGTCGGCGTGGGCCTGTGGCGACCCGATACGCCGACCCTGAAGCTGCTGCGCGACCGCGTGGCCCGCGACCCGGCTTCGTGGCGGGCCGTCGTGGGCGACAAGGCCTTCGCGGCGACCTTCCGCGTCCGGGGCGAAATGCTGAAGCGGGCGCCCCGCGGCTACGATCCCGACCATCCGCTGGTCGAGGTGCTCAAGCTGAAGGACTTCACCGCCGTGGCGCCGCTGACCCAGCAGCAGGTCACGGGCCCGGACTTCATGGCCGGGTTCGCGGGCATCTGCCGGGCCGGCGCGCCCCTCGTGAAGTGGGTCTGCGAAACCATCGGGCAGCCGTTCTGACGGGACGGGAAGCCCGGCGAGGGGGAAGCATGGACATCAAGTGCAGCCGTTGCCGCGGTCGGGCCCTGGTGGTCGCGGCGGTCCTACTGCTGACGGCGGCCGGCGGGGCCCGGGCGGCCGTGGCCCCGGAGGAAGGCCTGACGCCCTGGCGCCACGACCTCACCGTCGAGTTGTCCGACGGCGCGTTGCTGCGGGACGTCGCCCTTGCCTGGCGCGCCGCCACCCGGCACTTCGTGGTGATCCGGGCCGACGGCGCCCGCAGGGAGTTTCCGGCCGACGCGGTGGTGCGGGCCCTCGACCGGGGCGGCGTCGATCGGCGCGACGAGATCATGGGCGCCGCCGCCTCGTCAGCGGCGCCTCCGTCGGTGACGAATCCGGAGATCGGCGACACCGGCGTCTGGCAAGCCGAACCCACCCTCGGCGACCTGGAGGTCTCGCCCTGGCCCTTCACCTGGTGGATGGGGGCGGGGGTGGCGGTGGCGTCCAGCGTGGCGGGCGACTTCCCGGGAAGCGAGACCGTGGCGCCCCTGACGGTCTCGGTGCGGCGGCGCGTCTACCGCACCTGGTACGTGGGGCTCGGCTCCACCACCGAGCAGAACCTCGCCATCGAGACATTTCCTCCCCCGGCCGACCCCTACTATGGCTGGATGAGCGAACTGGTCTGGCGCGAGTCGGCCCTCTGGCTGTCGGCGGGGATGGTCGACCCGGGCAGCCGCCTCTACGGCGAGATCGGTTTCGCGGCCCTGGAGCGCGCGTCCTACGTGAAGCCCGGTCTGCGCTTCCAGGCCGGACGCCTGTTCCATCTCGGCGGCCGCTTCTCCATCGACCTGGCGGGCTTCGTGATGCTGAAGCCGGGGTTCGAGAACGCCGGCGGAAAGCTGGGGGTCGATCTGGGCGTCCTGGCCGAGCTCGCCTTGTGGTAGAGGCGCCTTGCGGGGTTGACCCACGGCCCCCGGTTCCCTACCCTGATCGCCTGACCAAGGGGCATGCCTGATCTTCCTGGAGGGAGACCATCATGCCCCTTTCGCATGCCGCTCGCCGTCTGTCCGTCCTGCTGTTCCTGCTGACCGTCACCGCGCTGCCGAGGCCGGCCCTTGCCGCCGACCATCCCCTCTTCCCTCTCGCCACCGGCACGGTGCGCAACTACACGACCGCCGGGATCGCCAAGGACCGGTACACGCTGGTGCAGGGGCCGGCGAGTTTCGGCGCCGCCGCCGTGACGGCGATCGAGGAGTACAACTACTGGAACATCGGATCGCGCCGGTGGACGATGGTGGACCTGACCCCCGCCGGCGACCTCATGCTGCACGGCTGGCGCACCTTCGGCACGGACGGTTCGGTGTACGACCAGATCCTCACGCCGCCGGTGCGCCTGCTTCCGGCCGCGCCGACCGGCGGCATGTCGTGGTCCGACGCGACGACCATCGACCGCTATCTCGACGGCGAGCTCCAGCCCGGCTCTGAGGGGTACACCTACTCGGTCACCGTGACCGGCGACGCGGAGCCCGTCACCGTCCGGGCGGGCACCTTCGAGGCCGTGGTCGTGGCAAGCGATTGGGGCACGGGCGTGCGGACGTCGTGGTACGCGCCGGGCGTCGGACTTGTGCGGGACCTGGACGTCAACGGCACCGACCTGCAGCTGTGGGACATGTCGGTCGCCACCGACCGCACGAGCTGGGGCGGCCTCAAGGCGCTCTTCCGCTGATGGGAACCAGGGGAAGGGGAAAGCCGTCGGACCGGGCGGTCCGACGGCTGGGCGAGGAGCAGCGCGCGTGGTCGCGGCAGCCTAGTAGATCCAGGTTCCCGTCACGCTGACCTTCGTGCTGTTGGTGCCGAAGAAGACCTCGTAGAAGCCCGCCCTGTTGTCGTTCTCGTAGTGGTCGAGGGGATCGAAGGAGAAGTTGCCGATCTCGTCGTCGGCCGACAGCCCGTCTTCGTCCCAGAGGGTGATGTAGGCGCGCCGCTGGGCGCCGAAGGTCTTGGGCAGCCCCACGCCCGCCGCAGAGCTGATGAAGTCGTAGGGTGCGCCGGGAAACGCGTTCTCCACGACGTCCGACACGTAGATGGGCGCGTTGGTCGACGTGCCCGTGCCGAGGGTCACGTACAGGTCGGCCCGGCGGTTCGAGACGTTGGTGCTCAGGTCCCACACGCCGCCGTTCTTGTCGCCGAAATTGCTCACCGAGATCTTCGTGATCCGGAGGGACGTGGGGGTGAGGATCGCGCCGCCGCCGCCGCCGCCACCTCCGTTGTTGCCGCCGCCGTCGGCGGGGGCGGCGGGGTTGTCGCTGCCGCTGCAGCCGGCCAGGGAAAGGCCGAGGATGAGCAGGAGCAGGATGGTCAGGATGCGGCGCGGGGTCGGGGTGCAGGGGGATCGCATGTTGGGCCTCCGATGGGGGGGATTTTCCTTCTGTTGACCCCACATGCGCAGACGCCAGGACCGATGCGCAGAAAAAAACCCCGGCAGCCGAAGCTGCCGGGGGAATCGCGTTCTCCGTGTTCCGCCCGCGCGGCCGAAGCCGCCCCGACGGGCCATAACGCGATGAGACGCGCCGGACTCTACTTGACCAGCATCATCTGACGGACCTGGACCACTTCCTTGCCGATGCGCAGGCGAGCGAAGTAGGCGCCGCTGGCCAGGGTCTGGCCATTGTCGCTGCGGCCGTCGAAGACGAAGCTGTACTCGTTCGGGCTGAGGCTGCCCTGCACCAGGGTGCGGACCTTCTCGCCACGGATGTTGTAGATGTTCAGCTGGACCAGCTCGTTGCGGTTCACGACGAACTTGATCTCGGTCTGGGGGTTGAACGGGTTCGGGGCGATGGCCTTCGCGAGGAAGCCGCCGGCCTTCTGGATGCTCGGCGTGTCCTCGACGGGGCTCAGGCCCGTC
>JAGRNP010000107.1 GCA_020440705.1 bacterium
GACGCTCCGGGCGCATTAGGCGCAGGAGGGTACGGGCGAGCAGGGCGTTCATGGCTGCGGATCCTTCCGGAATCGGCGTGAGCGCTCGAAACTGCGCTGGCATCAGATGCTACAAACTAGCCCAACAGGACGTTCATGTCCGCTGTAACAACAAGAAATTACAGTCTTTAGAACACCAGGTCGCTATTGTATAATCATAACATAATTTGCATCAATGTGCCAAAAGTTTCGTTCCCAAGATTGACGCAAATTATGCCACCCCCTATCTTCGCCCCTCGCCCGTCCCGCCCACCGGAGGAACCCCATGCGCATCTGGTTCGACGCCGACAACGGCCCCCACGTCCTGATCATGCGTCCGCTCGTGGCGGCCCTGCGGGACCGGGGGCACGAGGTCGTCTTCACGGCCCGCGACCGGACCAAGACCTGCGAGCTGCTCGATCTGTACGGCTTCTCCTACACGAAGGTCGGGGCCGAATACGGCAAGGGGATGGCCGGCAAGGTGAAGGGCACCCTCGGCCGCGCCTGGGAACTGGTGCGGGCCCTGCCCGGCCCGAAGCCCGACGTGAGCTTCGGCCACGGTTCCCGTGCGCTGCCCATCGCCTCGCGGCTGCGCGGGATTCCGACGGTGACCATGTACGACTACGAGTGGGTCAGCGCCACGCTCTTCAACTGGTGCTGCCGTTCGATCCTGCTGCCCGCCGCCATCACGCCGGAGCGCTGTGGCGAAGCGGGCATCTCGGCCGGCAAGGTCGTCAGCTACCCGGGCTTCAAGGAGGAGCTGTACCTCGGCGGCCGCGCCCTCGACGATACCGTCGCGGACGATCTCGGGCTGCGCCCGGAGGCGGTCAAGGTCCTGCTGCGGCCGCCCGCCACCACGGCGCACTACCACAATCCCGAGGCGGAGACGATCCTCGAGGCGATCCTGGGCCACCTGGCGTCCGCTCCGGACGTGCAGCTGGTCTTCCTGCCGCGCACGCCCGACCAGCTCGATCTGCCCCGGGCGGCCGGCGTGGCCGAGGTGATCGTGCCGCGGAAGGTCTACGACGGTCCCAGCATGGTCGCCGCCATGGACATGGTGATCAGCGGCGGCGGCACCATGACCCGCGAGGCGGCGATCATGGGCGTGCCCAGCTACAGCTTCTTCCGGGGGCGTTCCGGCATGGTCGACGAGGCCCTCAACGGCGAAGACCGGCTGGTCCTGCTCGCCACGGCCGACGAGGTCGCGGCCCGGATGCCCGTGGTGCGGCGTGAGGGGACCATCACGTTGCCTGCGCCGGACCGGCTCGTGGCTTTCATCTGCGACGCGATCGAGGCGGCGTCCCGCTAGACGTCCCCGCGCCCGCCGGGGCTGGTGGTCCGGCGAGATCCCCGGCTGGACACGGCGGGGGCTAGGGCCGATACTCGGCCGGCATCCGCCCGGCCCATCCGACCCCGGAGATCCCATGTCCCGCCACGTCGACGTTCTCGGCCCGCTCCCGCCTCCCTACGGAGGGGTCTCGATCCACATCATCCGCTTCCTGGAACTCCTGCGGGGCGAAGGCCTGTCGGCGACCGGGCATTCCTACACCGGCACCACGCGGCAGGGGAAGGCGGGCAAGGCCTGGCAGGCTGCCGGCATGGTGGGCGGGCTGCTGCGGGGAGTCCGGCCGGGACCCGACTCGGTGCTGCACCTCCACTACGGCGGGCTCGGCTACTTCCTCGCCCTGGCGCCGCTGCTGACCCGGCCGTGGGCGCGCAAGGTCATCACCTTCCACTCGGTCCGGGTGATCCAGGACCTCGACGGGAAGCCGGACTGGCTGCGCCGGCGAACGCTGGGCCTGTTGGGCGGCTTCGACCTGTTCGTGCCCGTTCGCACGGAGATCGGCACCGAACTCGCGGCCCTGGGGCTGCAGGGCCCGCAGGTCACCGTGATGCCGGCCTTCCTGCCGCCGGCCCCGTCCGAGCGGAACCTGGAGCGGCTCCCGGCCGCCGTCGCCGCCCAACTCGAAGCCGGCCTGGCGGACGGCCGCCGGCAGGTGAGCTGTGCCGCCTACTACCTCGGCCCGGGCTACGGCAAGGACGATCTCTACGGGGTCGAGGAACTGCTCGCCGCCGTCGCGTCGCGGGACGAGGCGCCGGGCTGCGACCTCTGGGTCCTCGTCTCGAACCGCCCCGAGACCGCCGCCCAGAAGGCGGCGGAGCAGGCCGTCCTGGCCCATGCCGCCCGGCTCGAGCATACGCGGCTGCATCTGCACTACGGCCTGCCCCTGATTCCGGTCCTGGCCCGCAGCGCGGCCTTCGTGCGGCCCTCCCGGGAGGACGGCGACAGCGTGGCGATCCGCGAAGCCATGAGCATGGGGGTGCCCGTGCTGGCCAGCGACGTCGTCCAGCGGCCGGAGGGCGTGACGACCTTCGACCTGGCCGGCCCGGAAGCGACGGCGGCGGCCCTCGTGCCGTTCCTGGCGGGTGCCGAATCACCCGCCGCCGGAGCGGTGCGCGAGATCCTGCCCGGCGAGCGGGAGCGCTTCACCCGGTTCGTGCGCGAAGTGGCGGGGGTGGAGGATCAGTCGGCGGCGAGGTAGGCGCACAGGGCCCGGAACATCCAGGCCTGCGACCAGCGCATGTGGATCGACTTCTGCGCGTAGCGGCGGTGCTTCTGGAAACGGAACCCGCCGCGTTTTTCGTCCCACAGTTCCTCGCTGCCCCGCTGCAGGATGCGGGCGGCGAACGGCACGGCGTCGGCGTCGAAGCGGGCCAGGCGCAGGAACGTCAGGGCGCCCTGGGCGAAGCTGTGCGGATCGAGGGGGTACCGGCTCGTCGTGTAGTAGCGGGGCGTCGCATCGTTCTCGAAGAGGCGGGCACGGTAGAAGGCCAGGCCGCGCGCGAGCCCTTCGTTCCACTCGTCGATGCCCAGCAGGTCGGCGGTGCGCAGGATCGTCTCCAGGTTGAATCCCGTGTGCAGGTTGTCGATCCACTGCCAGTGGTCGGCCTCGCCGTAGATCCACGAGCCGTCGTCCTGCTGGCGCGCCATGACCCACGCGACGGTGCGGTGGGCCAGTTCGCGCCAGGCGTCGGCGTGCTCCGGCACGTGGGGAGCCGCCTGGGCCAGGATGCGCGCACCGAAGAGCGACGCGTTGTAGACCCGGGTGCGGTCGCCGGGCGAGTAGCTGAAGCAGACGCCGTCGGCGTCCTCGTGGCGGTGCAGGTGGTCGGCCACGAAGCGGCCGGCCGCGGCCGCCGCCGCGGGCCAGGCGGGACTGGCGTCCATCTCCAGGGCGTCGGCCACGAAGCTCGTGGCGACGACCGTGGGGAAGAAGGCCGGCTGCAGGAAGGCCTTGGACTGCCAGGGGAAATCGTAGCCCCAGCCGACCGCGTCCGGCCAGCGCGCGGGGTTGTCCGCCAGCGCGCGGGCCGCGCCTGGACGCACGCTGCGGTCGTCGCCGGCCGGCAGCCCGTCGACTCGCGAGGCCAGGCTCACCAGCGCATCGCCCAGCCAGGCGCGCCGGGCGGCGGTGTCGCCCAGGTCGACGCCGGTGGCCGCACCCTGCAGCATCAGGGCCAGACCCTTGGGGTTCAGTCCCGGAGGGATGCGGAGCAGCGGCCTCAGGTCGACCGGCGCGCGTTTCACGCCCTGGATGACGACCAGGCGGAGCAGGCGACTGCGGTCGAGCAGCGGCGCCAGCAGGCGGCTGTTCAGCCCGTCATACGGATCGGAACCGCGGAATCCGGCCGCCGTCTGGCCGTCCCACACCCGCCGGGCGATGGCCGCGAAGTCGTCGTGACGCGGCATCTCAGCCGTTCTCCCCGGCCCGCAGCTCGGCCGCCGTCGGGACGGCCTCGGTGCGGCCCGAGGCCAGGGCGTCGAGGACCGCGAGGGTGGCCGCCGTCGTGGCGATCTGGGACGAGGTGGCGATGGGTGGCGCGCCCTTCTGCACGCCCGCGAGGAACGCCTTGACCTCTTCGGCGTGGCCTTTGCCCGCGTGCTTGCTGACCCGGCGGCCGCGGCCGGAGTAGAGCTCGACCTTCTGGAAGTTGTCGATGACGGCGCTCAGTCCGGCGCCCAGCACCTCGAGCCTTTCCTTGGGCATCGCCTTGGCGCCCTCGGCGAAATAGCCGATCGACCCGACCGAGCCGTCGGCGAAGCGCAGCGAGATGACGACGTTGTCGTCCGCCTTGTTGGCCGCGTTCGCCGTGTCGATGCACAGGGCCGCGACGGCCACCGGATCGGCGTCGCACATGAACTGCATCAGGTCGATGAAGTGGCACACCTCGCCGAGGATGCGGCCGCCGCCTTCGACCGGATCCTGGGTCCAGTGCTCCTTCGGGATGTGGCCGGCGCTGATGCGGTACATCATGGTCAGCGGGCCGGGGTCGGCGCCGAAGTGGGCGCGCGCCTTCACCGCCGCGCTGCTGAAGCGCCGATTGAAGCCGACCTGGAGCACCGGCATGGTCCCGGCGTTCTCCCGCTCGTGCACCTGGCGGGCGATCGCGGCGAGGTCGGCGCGGGTCAGGCACAGCGGCTTCTCGACGAAGACGTGCTTGCCGGCCGCGAGCGCGGCCAGGGTGAGCGGTCCGTGCTGGTCGTGGCGGGTGGTGATCACGAGCGCGTCGGTGTCCGGGTGGTTGATGACGGCCTCTGCGGTGTCGACCGCGGTGCTGAAGCCGCTGCGCTGGCCCACGTCGGCGGCGGTCAGGCCGGAGCGGGTGAAGATGGGGCCCATGGTCGTGCGGCTGTCGTCGCGGAAGGGCGGCAGCAGGAAGGTCTGGGCGAAGGAGCCGCAGCCGGCGAAGCCGATGCCGATCTTCCCGTCGACACGGGTCGTGCCGCGCAGCGCCACGTCCCGCCCGCTGCGGCGGGGCCCGGCCGGGTACTCGACGAGGATGCCGCAGTAGGGCTCGGTGCGCCCGGCGATCATCTCGTAGGCGCCCGGCGCGTCGTCGAAGGCGATCCGATGCGTGACCAGCGGCAGCGGGTCGAAGGTGCCGGCGGCCATCAGGTCGAGCACGGCTTCCATGTTGCGCCCCTCGGTCCAGCGGACGAAGCCGTAGGGGTAGTCGAGGCCGCCTTCCTCGTAGTTCGGATCGTAGCGGCCGGGACCGTACGAGCACGAGACGGCGAAGCGGATCTCCTTCTCGTAGTAGTCGGTGCGGGGCAGGTCCATGCCGACGGCGCCGACGACGACCACGCGGCCGCGCTGGCGGCTGATGCGGCCGGCCATCTGCACCGGTTCGCTGCTGGCGGTGGCGGCGCAGATCAGCACCAGGTCGGCGCCCCGGCCGCGGGTGAATTCGGCGACGGCGTTCTCGACCGGGTCGGCGCCCAGCCGGGCGACCGCGTCGGCGCAGCCGGTGTCGAGGGCGCGCTGCACGGCGTCCGGCGCGATGTCGGTGGCGAAGACCCGGCACCCGTTGGCCTTGAGGATCTGGCAGGCCATCAGGCCGATGGCGCCGAGGCCCACGACGACGGCGTTCTCACCCAGGGTGGGTTCGGCCAGCCGCACGCCCTGCAGGGCGATCGCCGCGAGGGTGGTCATGGCCGCCGCGTCGGCCGGGACGCCTGCGGGCACCCGCACCACCAGGTTCACCGGCACCACGACCTCGTCGGCGTGGTTGGCGTAGCCGCCGCCCGCGCAGGCGACCAGATCGCCGGGGGCCACCTTGTCGACCCCCGCCCCGACCGCGACGACCTCGCCCGCCAGGCTGTAGCCCAGCGGCTGCGACCCCTCGAGCTTGTCGCGCACCTTCTGGATCGTGTGCTTCAGACCGAGCTGGCCCACCATGCCGATGACCTGCTTGACCTGGTCGGGCTTGGCCTTGGCCTTCCCGATGAGGGACATCTTGCCCGTGACGATCTTGTTCCCCTCGGTGCCCGGACTGATGGCCGAGAAGAGGGTGCGCACCCGCACGGTGCCGGGCGCGAGCAGCGGCGCCGGGGTCTCGAGGATCCGCACGGATCCGTCCTTCATCGTCTGGGCCAGGATTTTCACGTGAAGTCCTCCAACTTCGGGCGGCCTGCCCTCAGGGCAGGGCGGCCAGGAACTCGTCGACCGCATGGTCGAGGGAATGCCTCCGCTGCACGTGGTCGTGGCAGCGGCGGGCCATGGCGGCGTAGCGCTGGTCGTCGCCGAGCAGGGTGTCCATGGCGGCGGCCAGGCCCGCGAGGTCGGGATCGACGAGGCCCAGGTCGCCGCCGGTGACGGCCTCGTCCGGATCGATGCACAGGCTGCAGGCGGGGATGCCCCGGGTCCAGGCGTAGAGGAACCCGTTG
This sequence comes from bacterium, assembly GCA_020440705.1. Lineage (NCBI taxonomy): Bacteria > bacterium. The sequence continues at coordinate 6,248 of JAGRNP010000107.1, forward strand.
GGGAAGCCCTCCCAGTCCGAGGTGTTCAGGAAGATCCGGGCCTGCCGGTACACTTCGCCCACCCGGTCGGGGGGCACGAAACCCCGAAACGTGACGTTCGGCAACTCCTGCAGCTGGGCGACCAGACCGGCGGAGTAGGCCTTGTCCGGGCCCGGACCGCCGACCACGAGGAACGACCGGTGCGGCAGCTGCCTGGCGATCTCCACGAGCTTGTCGGCGCGTTTCTGCACCTTGAAGGAAGCCACCCAGACGAAATCGAATTCCGCCGCGAGGCGGGGGCCCTCGAAGGGGGGCACCTCGATCCCGTTGGAGACGATCGGGGCCCGGATGCCGAAATTCTGCTCGAGCAGGACCTGCTGTTCGCGCGACTGCACGGTGACCCGGGCGGCGCGGTTCAGGCTGACCTCGTAGAGGGTGCGGAACAGGCGCGGCAGGCTCTCGAGCTCGTTGCGCAGGCAGTGGGGCAGGTTGGCCACCATGAACGTGTACTTCGCGCCCAGCAGGCGGGCGTAGAACATGACGAAGAACGAGAGGAAGCGGGTCGAGCGCAGCACGTAGTGGCGGGCGTCGGCGGCGCGCATGGCGGCGAAGAGGCGCCAGAGGTTCTGCAGGCCGCGCACCACCGAGCGGTCGTAGGCCACGCGGTTGGCCCGGTAGACGGTGAAGCCGTCGATCTCCTCGCGGAACGCCTGGCCGTAGTCGCCGACCACGAAACTGACCGGATGACCCCGGTCGCGCAGGCCCCGGGCGAGCTGGACGAGCTGGAACCCGGCCCCGCCCGCCTCCTCGGCCACGCCGGGACGCAGGTTGGGGTAGACTTCCATGCTGACGAAACAGATGCCGGGTTTCGTGCTCATCGGGCCTTTCCGGGGCGCACCGAGTTCGGTCGGAGCTCCTTGCGGGCTCCGGGGCGATTGGCCGAAATTCGGAGATTCCCCCCATTATCGGCCAGAATGGTGGGGTCTTCATGGGGAAAGTTCAAAGAATTTGTGAACTTCCGTGCGAACAGGCGGCCGGCGTTTTCATTTGAGTCCGGCCCGGACGGGGCCCATTATTGGGAGTCCGTCCACGTTCGAGGCGCTTTCCGCCCCAGCCTTCCCGCCTTCGTGCGCAGGGAGTCGGTCCGTGATCTACGTCGTCCTGGGAATGCACAAGTCCGGCACGACCCTGCTGTCCCAGGTTCTCCACCATTCGGGGATCGCCATGGGCGAGTTCGACGAGAACGAGTCCTACGATCGGGGGAACAAGTACGAGCGTCAGGAGTGCCTCCGGCTGAACATGCGGCTGCTCGGGACCGCCGACTTCGGCGTCCTGGACGTGCCCCGGGAAGCCCTGAGACCGGCCACTCCGGCCGAGGCGGATGAGATGGCCGCCCTCGTCGCCGCCGCGGGCCGCGGGGGCGGGGACTGGGGCTTCAAGGATCCCCGGACCTGCCTGACCTACGGGGAGTGGGCCGGGAGATTGGGCGACCACCGTCTGATCGCGGTCTTCCGGGAGCCCTCGCAGGTCTGGCCGCGATTCAAGTGGCAGGGGCGCCGCCGGTACCACACGAACTTCCAGCGCGCGGTGAGCTATCTGGCGCGTTGGCACGAGTACAACGAAGGCGTTCTCGCCGCGCTCGAGCGGGCCCCCGGGCCGAGCCTCGTCCTGGACTACCACGACTTCATGGTCTCCGACGACGCCTTCGACCGGCTGGAGCGCTTCGTCGGGCGCCGGCTCGAAGACCGCCGCGATCCGGCCATGTACCGCAGCCGGGAAGGGTCGGACCTGTTCCTCCGGGCAGCCGACCGCTGGTTGACCTGGCGCAGTGGCCGGTCGATCGCCGGGATGATGGCCCGCCTGCGCCGCCGGATGGAGGTCCCGGCATGAGCGGACGCCTGGAGTGCCGGATCGCCGCCGTATCCTTCCTGAACACGATTCCGCTGGTCGACGACCTGCTGCGGCATCCCGTGCCGGGCGTCGAGATCGAGTTCGGCATGCCCAGCCGCCTGGCGGGTCGCCTGGCGGAAGGGCGGTCCGACGTCGCGCTGATGCCCGTTGTCGAACTGCTCCGCGGGCGGGCCGCGGCCGTGATCGCGGGCACCGGGATCGCCTGCCGGGGCGCGGTCGACAGCGTCCGGCTCTTTCACCGCGGCCCGTGCGACCGGATCCGACGGGTGCTGACCGACCGCGGATCGCGGTCCTCGGTCGCCCTGCTCGAGGTCCTGTGGCGGGAGAATTTCGGCTACGTGCCCGAGCTGGTCGAGGGCGAGCCGACGATCGGCGCGAGGCCGGAGCAGGGCGAGGGCATTTTGGTCATCGGCGACCGCTGCTTCGAGTTCGACCGCGATCTCGCCGCCCGACCCGATCCGGAGGTCGCGGATCTCGACCTGGGCCGGGCCTGGTGGGACCTGACGGGCCTTCCCTTCGTGTTCGCGATGTGGACCGTCTCGGCCGGATTCCTCGAGCGCACGGGCCCGGCCGAGCGGAGCGCCCTCGTCGCGCTCTTCTCCCGCGCCCGGGAAGCCGGGCTGGCGCGCCTGGACGAACTGGCGGCCCGCGAGGCGGCCCGGGGCCGTCTCGGACACGGCGGAGAGGCGACCCCGGCAGCCGTTGCTTATTATTTCCGGGAGTCCCTGGTGTACCGACTGGCCGAGCCGGAGATGGCCGGCCTGACCCGGTTCCACGCGTTGTGCATCGAACACGGCCTCGTCCCCGACGGGCCGGCTCCCATCGTATTGCGAGGTTGACCTTGGCATCGTTTCGCGGCCCCGAAGGCAACGGCCCCATGGACCCGGCCCAGTACCAGCAGCTCGTCCAGTTCAAGCAGGCCGAGCTGCGGGACAAGGGTCCCGCTCTCGTCGCGGTCGAGCCCTACCGGGTTCCCACGATCTCGACCCCGTTTGCCGGCGAACTGCTCGACACCGCGCTCTCCCGCCGCCTGACGGGTGGCGAACTGCTGGTCCTCTTCGAGGAGGCGTCGTTGCCGGACGTGGCCCGGGTGGCCCAGCAACTCCGTCTGCGGCGGTCGGATCCGGACAAGGTCACCTACATCATCGACCGGAACGTCACCTACACCAACCTGTGCTACGCCGACTGCCAGTTCTGCGCCTTCAACCGGCACCAGGGCGACGGCGACGAGTACCTGCTCGACCTGGAACAGATCCTCGACAAGTGCCGCACCGTCCACGAGGCCGGAGGCGGCCAGATCCTGCTGCAGGGCGGACATCACCCCAAGAAGCGTCTGCCCTACTACGAGGAGATGCTGCAGGGCATCAAGGCGAACTGGCCGCAGATGTGGATCCACGGTTTCTCCCCCAGCGAGATCCAGCATTTCGGTCGCCTGAACGGCATCCCGACCATGGAGGTGCTGAAACGGCTCCAGGCGGCCGGCCTGGACTCGATTCCCGGCGGCGGTGCGGAGATCCTCAGCGACCGCGTGCGCCAGATCCTGGCGCCGGGGAAGTCCATGGCCGGCGAGTGGATCGGCATCATGGAAGAGGCCCACGCCATCGGCCTGCCCACGACCGTGACCATGATGTTCGCCCATATCGAGACCTACGCCGAGCGGGTGGAGCATCTGCTGCGCGTGCGCGACAGCCAGGACAAGACCGGCGGCTACACGGCCTTCATTCCCTGGACGTTCCAGCCCGGCAACACGCCGCTGATGAACGACCCGGCCCTGCGGGCGCAGGTCGAATCGATCGGCTACCTCGGCTCGACCGACTACCTGCGCACGCTGGCGCTCTCCCGCATCGCCCTGGACAACTTCGCGAACATCCAGGCGAGCTGGGTCACGCAGGGCAAGGCCATCGGCCAGCTCACGCTCTACCACGGGGCGAACGATCTCGGGAGCCTGATGATGGAGGAGAGCGTCGTCTCGGCCGCGGGCGTGAGTCATCCGCTGACGCGGACCGACCTGGACGAGATGATCCGGGGCGCCGGCTTCGAACCCGCCCTGCGCGACAACGGCTACAACGTGGTCGGCTGACCGCGGCGGGAGGGACATGCGTCTCGCGAGCGAAGGCGGGGTCGGTCGTTGGGAACGCCAGGCGTTCCGGTGGTTCCGGCTGCGCAAACGCATCCACCAGTACCTGCGCTACCGGCCCGGATGCGAGAAGCATGTCGTGTTCATCTTCGGTTGCCAGCGAAGCGGGACATCGCTGCTCTCGCATCTCTTCCGGCTCGACTGGGACACCATCACCTACGACGAGATGAGCCCGCTTTCCACCAGCGACCCGGAAGGCTTCCGCCTGAATCCGCTGCCCGAGGTGCGGGCCCGGATCGCGGCGGACCGGGCGCCGCTGGTCGTGTGCAAACCGCTCGTCGAGTCGCAGAACGCGATCCGGATCCTGGACGCCGTACCGGGGTCCCGGGCGATCTGGATGTTCCGCGACTACCGGGGCGTCGTACGGTCGAACCTGCGCTTCTTCGGCCCCGACAACGGGCGGCGGGATCTGGCGCCCATCCTGGGCGGAAGCGGCACCGACTGGCGCTCCGAAGGACTGGAGGCCGCCGACAGCGCCGCAGCGCGGTCCCTGCTCGGCGAGGGGGCGAGCGGCGAGGATGCGGCCGCCTTGTTCTGGTACTTCCGCAACATCCTGGCCTTCCGGCAGGGACTGGATCGGGACGAGCGGGTGCAGTTCTGCGACTACGATCGGCTCGTCACCGACCCGAAGGGAACCATGGCGCAGCTGTATCGGGGAATCGGACGGCCCTATCCCGGGGATCGGATCGTGGCGGACGTCGCCGAATTCCGCCCGGGGGCAAAGAACCCGCCGTCCTTCGCCCCGGCGATCGCCGACCGGTGCGATGGCCTGCTCGCCCGTCTGAAGGCGGTACCGGGCTCCTAGCTAGCGTTTCACCAGCCCGAGGCCCCGGTTCCATGTCTTCGCGTAGAAGGTCCGCACCGCCGACCAGGTGGGGAAGATCCCCAGCCTTTCCGGAATGGAACGATTGAGCTGGTACTGCAGAACGAGCCGGCCGCAGACCAGCATCAGCCCGTGCGCCGCGATGATCCCCGTCGTCCCCCCGAATCTCATGCCCAGATAGAGCGCCCCCGGCAGCAGCAGCAGGACGGCGAGATTGTTGCGCAGGGTCAGGTCGTTGCGGTCGAGAGCGCGCAGGACGAGGGTCGGATTGACCAGATGGAAGAGCATGGCGGCCGCGTTGATCTGGAAGATCGGCACGGCTTCGATGTAGCGGTCGGTGTACATCAGGCGGACTAGCGGATCGGCGACGGCGACGAACAGGAACGTCACCGGGATGCCGATGGCGTACATGGCGCCGAGGACCTCGTCCCAGAAGGCCCTGATGCCGGTCCAGTCGTCGTCCTTCGCCAACTGGGCGAAGCGGACCAGGGCGACCTCGGCCACCGACTGGGTGAAGAAGAGCAGGATCGGGATCTGCTTCAGCCCCTGGGAATACACGGCGAACGTCTCGATCGGGAAGAACTTGCTGACCGCGAGTTCGTGCATGCGGAGGGTCAGGGTGCCGACGGTGCCGGCCGTGCCCAGCACGACCCCGTATTTCACCTGGCGCCAGACGCCGTCGAAGTACCGCTCCGAGGCGAAGCCGCGGTGCCTGACGTGGACGAAGACGAGCCCGGCGGCCAGGGTCAGGGCCCGGGAGATCACGAGGGCCGCGATCACGGCCTCCAGCGACTTGAAGGCGAAGGCGGCGATGAGGGTGGCGATGCTGGCGACGACCTGACGGCCGACGTCGTACACCGCGGCGTGGAGGAACTCCTTGCGGGCCGTGAGGAAGACCTGCGTGGCCACACCGAGCAGCATCAGGATGGAATAGGCGGTCAGGTACCAGAAGAACCTGTCGAGGACCGGCATGCCGAGCCAGGCTGCGACGTCCGTGCGGAACAGGCCGACGGCGGTGTACCCGATCGAGAACAGCACCAGGTTCAGCAGGATGCAGTTGAGGAAGATTCCGCCGGCGTTCCTGGGGTCGCGAGGCACGAAGTAGTACTGGGACTGGTTCACGCCGAGCTGGAAGACGGTCTGGATCAGGGTCTCGATCAGGAAGAACTGGTTGTACTCGCCGATGTCGGCCTTGGTCAGCAGGCGCACCAGGACCACCGGCAGCAGGATCCGGATCCCGAATCCCACGACCTTGGCTGAAAAGAGAATCGACGACTGTCTGAGCACGCGGTGACCCCGGGGGCGAGAGTTCGGATCGACGAGAGAATCTACCGGCCGGTGCCGCCCAAGGCAACCCAAACCGCGATTTCGGAACCTGTCCGAATGCCGTGACCGCTCCCGCCCGCCCGGCCGGCTGCTGAACACCCCGAGTTCCCCACGGTTCCCGTCAGGGCCCTTCCGGGGGCGATCGCGCCGGTCCGGATCCTTCCGGTCCGGATATTGCCCCTTTCCCGTCAGAGCGACAAATCCCTGCATTTTGCAATGCACGAATGTTCCACATCAGCGGGGAATGACATGGACACCAAGCGATTCATGGCCGTGGTCCTGACCGGGATGCTGCTCGGCGTGGCGGCCTGCACCACCCCCACCGAACCCGTCGCCGAGATTCCGCTGCCGAAGGCGGACGGCTCCCTCCGCATCGCCGCCCTCGACTACCAGATCGGCGACCTCTCGGACCCGGCCGTCCTCGCCAAGTACGCGCGCGCGGAGATCGTCGTCGTTCAATGCGACCAGTTCTGGGGCCGGGGCAGTTTCGAGGGCCGCATGGCCCAGCTCAAGGCGGCGAACCCCGACATGAAGGTGATCGGGTACTTCCGGTCGAAGGTGATCCGGCAGGGCTGGGGAGACCTGCCGCGCGAGGACCAGACCTACAACCGCGACCTCTACGACGCCGCCCAGCCCTATCTCGCCCACACCACCGTCGGCGACACGATCTGCGACTGGCCGGGCGTCGCCGTGTTCGACTTCACGAACCCCGCCGCGCGGCGGGCCATGCTCGACGTCTTCGTCCACTACCAGCGGACCTCGTCGAACAAGTTCGACGGCGTCTACTGGGACTACTTCAACCCGAGCCTGTGGATCGCCCCGACCGTCGACGCCATGAACGGCGAGCCGGACATGGACGGGGACGGCGTGGCGCACTGGGACGATCCGGACGAGCTGCAGGCCTTCCAGGACGGCCAGGACGCCTGGGTGGCGGAGATGCAGGCGGCCATGGGGCGGGGCTTCATCCAGATCGCCAACGGCAGCCGGGCCCTGCAGGATTCGGTCTTCGCCGCCAAGCTCGACGGCATGTTCTACGAGATCTTC
>JAGRNP010000108.1:0-6696 GCA_020440705.1 bacterium
GTGGAACTCGACGGCCTGGCGACCGGCGGGCAGAGCTGGGCGGTGGCCATGCGCGGCGACGTGGTCTACGTCGCCCTGGGCAGCGCCGACGCGGTGGCCGTGGTCGATGCCGCGGACCCGGCGAACCTCTCGCTGGTCAAGACCCATGCGCTCGCCGACGAGGGGCGCCACATCGTGGTGGCGGACGACCTGGCCTACGTGGCCCTCGGCGCCGGCCAGGGATTCCAGGTGCTCGACATCGGCAACCCGACGTCGCCGGTGTCGGGCGTCGTCGTCGCCCAGGCGGGCTACACCGCCCAGTGCGTGGTGGCCGGCGACTGGATCTACTCGGCCCTGAGCGCCGGCGGAGTGGGCGTGGCCGACCGGGCCGTGCCCGAGGCGCCGGTGAACGGCCCGCCGGTCGACCTCGACGGCTGGGTGCGCGCCCTCGCCGTGGACGGCGGTCGCCTCTTCGTGGCCGTCGACGCGGAGCTGGCTGTGCTCGACCTGGCCACGCCGGGTGCGCCGGCGCCCCTGGCCGCCGTGCCCACCAGCGGCACCGGCCTGGCCGTGGCCGTGGCCGGCGACCATGCCTACGTGGGCGGATCGTTCGGCATCGACGTGTTCGACGTCTCGGGGCCGGGCGCACCCGCCTTCGTGACCAACCTCGACCCCGGCCCCGGCACGGTGTTCCACCTGGCCGCCGTGGGCGACTCGCTCTACGTGAGCCACGGCACCGACGGCCTGCGCATCGTCGACGTGAGCGATCCCGCCGTCCCGGTGGCGGTGGGACGCTGGCCGTCGAGCGAGTACGTCTACCACTCGCGCACCGTCGGCGGCATCACCTTCGCCGCCAACGGCAACGGCGGACTCAAGGCCCTGCAGACCGATCCCCAGGGCCTGGACCCCGTGCGCAACCTGGCCGTCTCGGTCGACCTCGACCCGGGCGGCGAACCGGTGCTGCGCCTGCGCCTGGCCGCCGTCCACACCGACTCGGTGCGCTTCGCCTGCAGCGGCGACGGGGCGGCCTGGTTCGACGTCGCCGCCGACGACACGTGGGTCGAGCTGGACCCGCCCCTGACCGGGCTGCGCTGGCGGGCCTCCCTGGTGCAGACGGGCCCCTGGCCCGGGCCGGTGCTGGAATCGGTGGTGCTCACCTTCGAGCGGCTGCACAACCATGCCGAGATCACCGGCGTCGCCGACGTGGCCGGCGACACCGGCGGCCAGGTGCGCCTGAGCTTCGCGGCGAGCCGCTTCGACGACGGCGGCGCCGCGGACCCGATCACGGAGTACTCGGTGTACCGGCGCTTCGACCCGGCCCTGGCCGCGGTGGCGGCGCCGGGCGACGTCGCGGCCGCCTACCCCCCGGGCAGCTGGGAGTACCTGCTCACCCTGCCCGCCGACCGGGAGGACGCCTACCACGTCGTCGTGCCCACCCTGGCCGACGGCACCGCGACGGCGCCGGCCTGGACGGTCTTCTTCGTGCGCGCGCGCACGGCCACCCCGGGCCTGTTCTACGACTCGCCGCCGGACTCGGGCTGGTCGATCAACGACAGCGCCCCCCCGCCGCCCACCGGTCTGGTCGTGACCCGCCTCCCGGACCGGAACGACCTCGCCTGGCAGCCCTCGACCGATCCGGCCTTCGCCCACTTCCGGGTCTACCGGCTGCCGTCGCCGCTGCAGGTGCCGGCCCCGGCCTACCTGCTGGCCGTGACCACGGGCACCGCCTGGAGCGACCCGGACCCGGGCGCGTGGTTCTACGCCCTGACCCAGGTGAACCTGGCGGGGCACGAGAGCCCGCCGGCGGCCACCCCGTCGGCGGCGCCGGATCGCCTCGTCGCCGGGGCGCGGCTCGGTCCGGTGGCGCCGAATCCGTGCAATCCCGCCACCCGCATCGCCTACGCGGTGGGCCCGGGCGGCGCCCGGGTGCGGCTCGACGTGCTCGACGCCCGGGGCCGGCTCGTGGCGACCCTCGTCGACGGCTGGCGCCCCGCGGGCGACCACCACGCCGTGTGGCGCGGCCGCGACCGGGCCGGACGCGACGCGGCGTCGGGCGTCTACACCTGCCGCCTGCGGAGCGGCGACCGGGTCACGACGCGGAAAGTGACCCTCGTGCGCTGAGGCGCCCCCGGCACAGGCCTTGCTTGGCTGACGGCCATGACGATCGGAATCCTCACCCGCCTGCCCCGCCTGGTGGTGGTGGCCGCGCTGCTGGCGTCGGCCGGATTGGCGTGCCTGCTGGCCGCCCTGCGGCTGCTGGACGGCGGCGAAACCCCGGATCCCGCCGCCGAAACGACCCGTCTGGCCCTCCGGCTGGGGCTGCTGGGCGCCCTGGTCGTGTTCCTGCTTGGGCTCGGCGCGCTGCTGGCCGCCCGGCGTCTGGCCTTCGGGCGGCCGCCGCGTCCGGACCGCCCGCCCCTCGATCTGGTCGCGATCCAGGCATGGAGCGACGAGTTGGTCGCCATCGGCGGCGACCTGCGCGGCACGGGCGCCGCGGAGATCGAGGTCGAGGCCCTGACCCTCGAGGTGCCCCCCTCCTGGCGTCCGGATGACCGCTACCGGACGGATGGCGCCCCCGACTCCCTCGCCGACCTCCGCCGCACCCGCGACCAGCTCCTGGACGCCGCCGAGCGCGTCGAGGCCATCGCCGAGGCGATCCGCGTGGCGAGCGCACCGGCCGGCGGACCCGGCTCCGAGCCCGGCGGAAACCCGCCGCGACGCCCCTGGTGGAAACTCCGCTGAGCCCGCTGGGATCTCTTTCACAAATCCCTAAGCCCCAACAGGCTGACGCCGATAAGGATTACCGTAGCACGGCCCCGCGGGGCCGCAGGCCGCCCACCAGGCCCGTCCCGACACCGGGGCGAGCCGGGAGACCGGATGCCATGACCGACACGTTGACAGCGCCGACGGACGTCGCCGACGACCTGGCCCCCGCGCGGGAGATCCCGCCCGAATTCAGCCTGCGCATCAGCGACGACAAGGTGCGGGTGCTGCTCGACTGCCCCGACCCCCTCGAGGACATCGCCTCGACCGTGTCCCGGATCCTGGGCGAGTTCCAGGCCCTCGAACTCCCGGAGTTCCCCGACGCCGACTTCCTCGGACAGGCCCTGCGGAACATCTGCGAGCCGGGCCATCACGTGCGCGACGTCGTGCTGATGATGGGCGAGGATCCGGTGCCGCCCCGGCACGGGCACCTCGACTGGAGCCGCGACTATTTCGCCGACGGCTGGGAGACCGAGGGCGAGGGCGACGAGGTCGCCATCGACTACTGGGCCAAGCTCGACAACCGGGCGGTGACGAAGGGCGAGGTGCTGGTGGTGGCCCACCCGGCGGTGCCGGGCGAACCGGGGCTGAACGTCTTCGGCAACAAGATCCCCGTCCCGAAGGCCGACAAGGTGCGCGTGCGCTGCGGCAAGGGCGTGCTCGAGACCACCGACGAAGCGGGCGTCAAGACCTTCACCGCCGAGATCAACGGGCGCGTGCGCTTCACCGACAACACGCTCGCCGTCGACGACGTCTACATCATCAAGGGCAACGTGAGCCTCGAGACCGGCAACATCAAGCACACCGGCACGCTGCAGATCGAGGGCGACGTCGAGACCGGCGCCTCGATCCAGGCCGACGGCGACATCCTGGTCAAGGGCATGGTCGAACCCGCCCACGTGCAGGCCGGCGGCAACCTCACCGTGACCGGCGGCATCGTCGGCAGCGAGGAGCATGTGATCGCGGTGGGCGGCGACCTGGCCGCCAAGTACATCAAGGAGGCCGTGATCCGGGCCGGCGGCCACGTCCGCGTGACCAACGAGATCACCCACTGCGACATCGAGACGCGGGGCAAGGTCGACGCCTCCCGCGGCCGCATCGCCGGCGGGCGCACCATCGCCCGCATGGGGATCACCGTGGGCGAAGCCGGGGCCAGCGGCTCGTCGCACACGCTGCTCGCGGCGGGCATCGACCCGACCCTCGACGCGCGGCTGGCCGCGAAGAAGGCGGAGCTCCGCCAGATGGAGAAGGCCCGCATCAAGCTGCGCCAGGCCATCGACGTGACGACGCGCAAGCCCGGCGGCCCCAACGAGGCCGAACTGGCCCTCATCGAAGGGCTCGACCGCAAGGCCAAGGCCCTGGGCCAGGCCCTCGCCGACGGGGAACTCGCCCTGCGCCGCCTGGTGAACGAGGCCATGACCGGCGCCCGCGAGGAGATCTTCATGCTGCGCGAGTGCTGGGCCGGCACCACGGTGCAGCTCGGCGAGTACAAGACCCTCGTGCGCGCCTCGATCATGAAGCCGCGCCTGGTCAAGCGCTTCAAGACCCGCGTCCGCGTCGTGCCCATGGGCGAGGGCAACTGCCCCGACGAGGACGACGAGGACTGATTCCCGCGACCCGCCCGGGACCCGCTCCGCACCGCCCCCCATCCGGGGTTGCCCCTCCGCCCGCCAGGACCCATTATGCCCCTCCGGAGTCTCGACCCGTTCACGGAGGACCGCATGAACCCGACCGCCGCCCCGGACCGCGACCACGTCGCCCGGATCGCCCAGGAGCTCGACCTCGCACCGGCCGCCGTGGGCGCCGCCGCCCGCCTGCTGGGCGAGGGCGCCACCGTGCCCTTCATCAGCCGCTACCGCAAGGAGGCCACCGGCGGCCTGGACGAGGTCGCCGTCGCCGCCGTGCGCGACCGCCTCGACCAGCTCGCGGAACTGGACAAGCGGCGCGCCGCCATCCTCAAGTCGCTCGACGAGCGCGACCTGCTCACACCCGAACTGCGCACCCAGGTCGAGGCCGCGGCCACCCTGCCCGCCCTCGAGGACATCTACCTGCCCCACCGGCCCAAGCGCCGCACCCGCGCCACCATGGCCCGCGAGCGGGGCCTCGAGCCCCTGGCCACCTGGCTGGTCGAACGGGCCGCGCTGCCGCCGGCGGCGGCCGGTCGGGACGATCCCCTCGCCGCCGCCGCGGCGTACGTCGATGCGGAGAAGGAGGTCCCCGACGCCGAGGCCGCCCTGGCCGGAGCCCGGGACATCGTGGCCGAGATCGTCAACGAGGATGCCGAGGTGCGGGCCGCCCTCCGGGATCTCTATCTCGACCGGGGCCTGATCGAATCGCGCCTGGTGCGGGGCAAGGAGCAGGAGGGCGCCAAGTTCCGCGACTACTTCGAGTGGTCCGAGTCGGTGGCGCGCGCCCCCAGCCACCGGGTGCTCGCCATGCGACGCGGCGAGAAGGAGGGCATGCTGAACCTGAAGGTGGCCCCGCCCGAGGAGGCGGCCATCGCCCTGATCGCGCCCCGCTACGTGAAGAACGCCTCGCCCGCCGCCCGGCAGGTCGAACAGGCGGTCACCGACGCCTACAAGCGCCTGCTGTCCCTGGCCATGGAGACCGAGATCCGGCTCGAGATGAAGAAGCGCGCCGACGAGGAGGCCATCCGGGTCTTCGCGGAGAACCTGCGGGAGCTGCTGCTGGCGGCGCCCCTCGGGCGCAAGCGTCTGCTGGCCCTGGACCCGGGCTTCCGCACCGGCTGCAAGCTGGTGGTGCTCGACCCCCAGGGCAAGCTGCTGCACAACGACACCATCTACCCCCACACCGGCGGCGGCAAGGCGGCCCAGGCGGGCGACGTCGTGCGGCGGCTGGTGAAGGAGCACCGCGTCGAGGCCGTGGCCATCGGCAACGGCACCGCCGGCCGGGAGACCGAGGCCTTCGTGCGCGGCCTCGGCCTGGGCGCGGGCGTGGTCGTGGCCATGGTGAACGAGTCGGGCGCCTCGATCTACTCGGCGAGCGAGACCGCGCGGAAGGAGTTCCCCGACCACGACGTGACCGTGCGCGGGGCCGTGAGCATCGGGCGCCGCCTGATGGATCCCCTGGCCGAGCTGGTGAAGATCGACCCCAAGAGCATCGGCGTGGGCCAGTACCAGCACGACGTGGACCAGCGCGCCCTGAAGCGCTCCCTGGACGACACCGTGATGAGCTGCGTGAACGCGGTGGGCGTGGACGTGAACACGGCCAGCGCCGAGCTGCTGACCTACGTCTCGGGGCTCGGACCGCAGCTGGCGGGCAACGTCGTGGCCTGGCGCGACGCCCACGGCGCCTTCGCCAGCCGCCGCCAGTTGCTGAAGGTCGAGCGCCTCGGACCCAAGGCCTACGAGCAGGCGGCGGGCTTCCTGCGCATCCGCGACGGGAAGAACCCCCTGGACGCCAGCGCCGTGCACCCCGAGAGCTACGAGGTGGTGGCCCGCATGGCGGCCGACCTGGGCCGGGACGTGAAGGAGCTGGTGGGCGACGAGTCGGCCACCCGGGGCCTGGACCTGCGGCGCTACGTCGACGACGCCGTGGGCCTGCCCACCCTGCAGGACATCGTGGCCGAGCTGGCCAAGCCCGGGCGCGACCCCCGCGAGGGCTTCGAGGCCTTCAGCTTCGCCGAGGGCGTCGACAAGCCCGAGGACCTGCGCGAGGGGATGGTGCTGCCGGGGATCGTGACCAACGTGACGAACTTCGGGGCCTTCATCGACGTGGGCGTGCACCAGGACGGTCTGGCCCACATCAGCCAGCTGGCGGACCGCTTCGTGCGCGATCCGGCCGAGGTGGTCAAGGTGGGCCAGGTGGTGCGGGCGCGGGTGCTGGACGTGGACCTCGAGCGGCGGCGCATCTCGCTCTCGCTGAAGGACGGTTGAGACCGGTCTAGTCGGCGGGCCGCGCCTTGAAGCCGAGCCCGTCGACGGCCGCGACCAC
>JAGRNP010000108.1:6796-13415 GCA_020440705.1 bacterium
CTGTTCTGGCAGTGGCTGCAGTTCATGCCCTCGACCACGAATTCCTGCTTCTGCATCGTCGTTCCTTCCGCCGGCGCGTGGCAGGCGCCGTCCTCGCAGCAGTCCGGCTGGCGCCGCGAGCGCCACCAGCTCCAGGTCATCACGGCCACCAGGGCCGCGCCGAACACGTGGTGCCACCAGGCGACGCCGTCGTGGTGGTGGGCGTGGTCGCCCAGGGCGGGCAGCAGGTCGGCCGCCCGCGGCATCAGCCAGTCGAGCAGCACGCCGCCGCCGAAGGCCGCCACGGCCACCGTGGCCAGGTAGATCAGCATGGTGCGGCGCCCGAGCACGCGGCCGATGGTGGTCAGGGTGGCCGCGTTGGTGGCGGGGCCGGCCACCAGGAAGGCCAGGGCCGCGCCGGGCGTGGCGCCCAGGGCGATGAAGCCCGCGGCCAGGGGCACGCTCGCCGTGGCGCACACGTAGATGGGGATGCCGACGGCCATCATCAGCGCGATCGACAGCGGTCCCCGGCCGAGGTAGGCGCCCAGGAAGTCCTCCGGCACGGCGGCGGCGATGAGGCCCGCGATGAGGATGCCCCACAGCAGGGCCCGGCCGATGTCGCCGGGCAGGGTGACGGTGCCGTAGGACCAGGCGGCGCGCAGGCGGGCGGCCAGGCCGCGGGGACGGTCGTCGGTCACGCCGTTGGCGCCGGCGAGGCCCCGGCCGTCGGCGGAGCTGCGGTGGGCGTCCGGCTCGGCGGCCTGCACCGCGGCGCCACCGAGCACGCCCGTGGCCAGGGCCGCCAGGGGCCGGAAGACGGCGAAGAACGGGCCCAGCATGGAGTACGTGATCAGGATCGAGTCGACGCCCGTCTGGGGCGTCGAGAGCAGGAACGCGGTGGTGGCCGCGCGGCTGGCGCCGTGCTGGCGCAGGCTCGCCGCCACGGGGATCACGCCGCACGAGCAGAGGGGCAGCGGCACGCCGAAGAGCGACGCCTTGAAGACGGGCGCCAGGCCGCGGCCGCCCAGGTGGCGCTCCATCCACACGGGCGAGATGAAGACCGACAGCAGGCCGGCGACGGCGAAGCCCAGCAGCAGCCAGCCCGCCATCTCGGCGGTGAGCCGCCAGGTCTCGGTGGCGAAGTGCACGAGGAAGTCGATCACGGTGTCGATGGGCGGTACCGTCCTGTGGGCCGGGGGTCAGTCGTCGCGGTAGCGGACCCGCGTGCCCAGATCGACGGACAGGCGGATCTCGGCGGGACTCAGGTCGCCGGGGAACAGGCAGCCCGAGATCTTGGCGCCGCGGAAGCTCGCGCCGCGCAGGATCGCCCGGCTGAAGTCGATCCCGCGCAGGTCGGCGTCGCGGAAGTAGGCGTCGGTGAAGTCGAGGCCCTCGGCGTCGAGGCCGCGCAGGTCCAGGGCGCGCAGGTTCGTGCCGCGCAGTTCGCAGGTGCCGCCCGCTTCCTTCTTGATGTTGAAGGCCTTCACGTTGTCGACCCGCAGCAGCTGGTACATGGGGTCCTTGGTGATGATCGGCCTGCGGTCGTCCATGCTTCACCTCGCCGGCCCGGAGCCGGTGCACACAGGGTAAATCCGTCGCGCCGGATTGGCGAGGTTCACGCCGCCCCGGCCTCCCGTTCGATGCGGCGGGCCTCGGCCACGCCCGCCGCCACGTCGACGCGCGCCAGCAGCACGCCCCCGACCACGAAGAAGGCCAGCAGCGACAGGATGCCCAGCCGGCCGGTGCCCGTCACCTGGCTGACGATCCCGAACACCAGCGGACCGGTGACGCCCGCCAGCTTCCCGCTCGTGGCGAAGAAGCCGAAGTACTCGGCGCTGCGGTGGGCCGGGACCATGACCGCGAACAGGGAGCGGCTCAGAGCCTGGGCCCCGCCCTGGACCATGCCCACCGCCCCCGCCAGCAGGTAGAAGTGCAGGGGCGAAGCCATGAAGTAGCCCCCCACGCTGATTGCGAGATAGCCCGCGAGGGTGAGCAGCACCGTGCGCTTGGCTCCCCAGGCCTGGGCCAGGCGCCCGCAGGCCAGTGCGCAGGGGATGCCCACCACCTGCGTCAGCACCAGGGCCCCGATCAGGTGGGTGCGGCCGATGCCCAGTTCCGAACCGTAGGCCGTGGCCATCTTGACGATGGTGCCGATGCCGTCGTTGTAGATCCAGTACGCCAGCAGGAAGACGAGCAGCGACCGCTGGCGCCGGATCTCGCCGAAGGTGCGCCACAGGCGCCGGAAGCCCTGCCGGGCCACCGGACCGGTGCCCGTGTCGCCGGCCTCGCGCACCACCGGCGGCTCGGGCACGTGCCGCAGCAGCGGCACCGAGAACACGCCCCACCACACGGCGACGCTCACGAAGGAGACCTTCAGCGCCACGCCGGCGTCCGGCAGGCCGAACCAGCCCGGCCGCATGACCCAGGCCAGGTTCAGCAGGAGCAGCAGCCCGCTGCCGGCGTAGCCGAGGCTGTAGGCCCGGGCCGACAGGCGGTCCAGTTCGGGGCCGCGGGCCAGTCCCGGCAGCAGCGATTCGTAGAAGACGATCGAGGCCGCGAACCCGAAGTTGGCCCCGACATAGAGCAACGCCGCGGTGCGCCACGCCCCCGGCCCGATGAGCACGAACAGGGCCGTGAAGAGCACGCCCAGGCCGGCGAAGAAGGCCAGGTAGCGCTTGCGCCCGCCGGTGACGTCGGCCACGGCCCCGAGGACGGGCGCGGTCACGGCGACGAGCAGCAGCCCGCCCGCCGTGACGTAGCCCCACAGGGCGGTGGCCGTGCCCGGGGCGAAGCCGGCGTCGAGGGCCAGGCCGCGAAAGAAGGGCGGGAACAGGGCCGACATGACCGACAGGGCGAAGGCCGAGTTGGCCCAGTCGTACAGGCTCCAGGCGCGCCGGGCGCGCTGCAGGCCGTCCGCGGCGGTCATGGCAGCGGCCGCGCCGGCTTGACCGCGCGCAGGGCGAAGAGGGTCCCCATGTAGCGGCTGGCGGTGTCGTCGGTCGCGGGCGGGAAGACGTCCTCGTAGAAGCCGGTGATGGCGAAGCCGGCCGCGGTCTGGCCCCCGATCAGCGCGTCGAGGGTGTGGCTGAACTCGTAGGGCGTGCCCTCGGCCTCGAAACGGCGGCGCTGGTCCGGCGGCAGGCTGGAGATGTCGGCATAGGGCAGCGTGTACCGGACCTCCAGTTCCCCCCGCTCGGACTTGTCGAAATCGAAGAGATAGTAGGCCGGATTCATGTGCCCGGAGAGAAAGACTCCGTCCGGCCGCAGCACGCGGAAGGCCTCGGCCCAGACGGGCGCGAGGTCCGGCACGAAGCAGGTGCTGCACGGATTGAAGACGAGGTCGAAGCCGCCGGAGGCGAAGGCGCCGAGGTCGGCCATGTCCCCCTCGACCAGGACGAGGTCGAGGCCCTCGCGCGCGGCCACCTGCCGGTCCTGGGCCAGCTGCGCCGGCGAGTTGTCGAGCACCGTCACCTGGGCGCCGACCGCGGCGAGCACCGGCCCCTGCTGCCCCCCGCCCCCGCCCAGCAGCAGCACGCGCGCGCCGGCCAGCGGCGGGAACCAGGCGGCCGGCACGGTCCGGTGCGAGGTGAGCTTGATGGCGAACTCGCCGCGGCGCGCGGCGGCGATCACCCGGCGCGTCACGGGAATGGTCCAGGGGCTGCGGCGCCGGACCTGGTTGTCCCAGGCGGCGGCGTTGTAGCGGCGGATGTCCATGGGCGCGGCCTACCAGTAGTAGGAGATGCCGGCCTGCGGGATCACCTTGATGTCCCCGCTCTTGCCGAGATGGGCGAAGTCGGCCTCGACCTTCCAGGCCCAGCGCGAGCCCTGCAGGTACTCGAGCCCGACGCCGCCGCCGAGGTTCCAGTTCTTGTCGGTGTCGAAGACGTCCTGGCCGCCGCTCGTGCCCACCAGTTCCCTGCGGTAGAAGTAGCCCACGCCCGCGTTGATGAACAGGCGCAGGCGCTGGTCCTGCCGCAGCAGGTAGTTCAGGTTGAACCCGACGTCGTGCTGCTTCTTGTCCTCGGTGTGCCAGACGCCGCCGGCCACCTGCAGGTACAGCCACCAGCGCAGGGGCATGCGGAAGGCCAGCCCGTGGCCGCCGAGCTGGCCGTAGTGCAGGCCGATGGCGCCTTCGAGGGGGTCGGCGGTCTGGTTCCAGTCGCGCACGGCGTCCTGGGCCCGGACCGGCGGGGCCGGAAGGGTCGCGGCAGCCAGGACCAGGGCCAGCGCCACGAGCGCCACGGCCCCCGGACGGCGCCGGCGACAGGCTGGGAAGGGGATGATCCGGGACATGGCTCCATCTTTCGTCGCGGGGTCAGCATCCTGCCGGGATCATGATGCGCCAGTCGCCCCCCCGCTGGCAACCCCCGAATGCGCCCGCGGCCGCGCGATCGGGGCTGCCCCGGGCCGCGGACCTGTGCTAGGCTGGCCGCCACCCGAACCGCAGCGAAAGGAATCGCCCTTGTCCACTCCCCTGATCCACCCCGACCAGAGCTGGGCCGTCTGGACGGTGCTGGTCGGCGCCGCCGCCTTCGGCTTCCTCGGCGAGAACAGCCGCATCGGCCGCCGCTTCTCGGGCGCCATCCTGACCATGACGGCGACCTTCGTCCTGTCGAACCTGGGCGTGATCCCCGCCGACGGCGTGCCCGCCTACGACGTGGTGTGGGGCTACCTGGTCCCCCTGGCCATTCCCCTGCTCCTGTTCCGGGCCGACCTGCGGCGCATCCTGCGCGAGGCGGGCCCCACCCTGCTGGCCTTCGCCATCGGCGCCGTGGGCACGGTGCTCGGCACGATCGTCGCCTTCCACGTGGTGCCGCTGGGCGAGGAGGGCTGGCAGCTGGCCGCCGTCTTCTCGGCCACCTACATCGGCGGCAGCATGAACTACGCGGCCGCGGCCGAGGCGGTGGGCCTGCGCTCGGGCGACCTGCTCAGCGCCGGCGTCGCGGCCGACAACCTGGTCATGGCCCTCTATTTCCTGGTCCTCTTCGCCCTGCCCGGCATCGCCGCCCTGCGCGGCCGCTTCCCCGTGCGCCACCACGCCCTGGCCGAAGGCTCGGCCGAGCTCGACGCGCACCGGGAGCAGACGTCGTCGTTCCCGCCGGTGGGCACCACGGCCCTGGCCGTGGCCATCGCCCTGGGCCTGTGCGCGGTGGGCTTCGGCCTGGCCGGCCTGACCGGCTGGAAGGGCAGCGGCATCCTCGTCGTCACCGCCCTGACCGTCACCCTGGCCACGCTGCTGCCCGGGCCGTTCCGGCGCCTGGACGGGGCCGAGGTCGTGGGCACCTTCCTGATGCAGATCTTCTTCGCGGTGGTCGGCGCGAGCGCCAACATCGCCGTCGTGCTCAAGGTGGGCCCCGTGCTGTTCTTCTTCGCGGCCCTGATCCTGACCATCCACCTGCTCGTGCTGCTGCTCGGCGGCTGGCTGCTGCGGCTCGACCTGAGCGAGCTGGTGATCGCCTCGAACGCCAACATGGGCGGCCCGACCACGGCCGCGGCCATGGCCGTGGCGCGCCGGTGGCAGACCCTGGTCCTGCCGGCTATCCTGTGCGGGACCCTGGGCTACGCCGTGGCCACCTTCGTGGGCGTCGCCCTCGGCCACTGGCTCCGTTAGGACGCGACAAGGAGAATTCGACCATGAAGACGGTGCTGATCATCGGGGCGGCGGTGCTCGTCGGCGGGGCGGCCTTCGGGCTGCTGGGCCTGCGCGGCGCCCTGGCCTCGGGCATGCAGAAGCCGGCCGCCGAAGCCGACGGGGTCCTCTGGCCCCTGGCCACCCACACCCTCGCCGGCGAGGAGACGACCCTCGAGCCGTGGCAGGGCCAGGTCGCCCTGGTGGTGAACGTGGCCAGCAAGTGCGGCCTGACGCCCCAGTACGAGGGCCTCGAGGCCCTGTACCGCGAGAAGAAGGACGCGGGATTCGTCATCCTCGGCTTCCCCAGCAACGACTTCATGGGCCAGGAGCCGGGCACCGCGGCGGAGATCCGCGAGTTCTGCACCACGAAGTTCGACGTCACCTTCCCGCTCTTCGCGAAGGTCCCGGTCAAGGGCGACGAGAAGTGCAACGTGTACCGTTTCCTCACCGCCGGCGGCCTCGAGGAGCCCAGCTGGAACTTCACCAAGTACCTCGTCGGCCGCGACGGCAAGGTGATCGCGCGCTTCGGGCCGCGCACCCAGCCGGACGACGCGGAGCTGCGCGAGGCCATCGAGGCCGCCCTCGGCGGCTGACCCCGTTCCAGCGAAGACGACGAAGGCCGGCGGGAATTCCCGCCGGCCTTCTGGCGTCCGCCCGGCTCGCCCATTCCGGACGGACGCGGATCGCGGCCCCTAGTCGCCGTCCAGGCAGCGCAGGGTGGCGCGGTACGAGCACTCGCCCACGTCGGTCACGAGGGGTGTGCGGGGTTCGACACTGCCCGACAGAGTCGGCTCTCTGCCGGGTCGCTGGACATAGGAAACGGCCCGGCAGAGCAGGTTCTCCGCCGGGACGCCGGACCACATGAAAATGACCCGGCAGAGATCCTTCTCTGCCGGGTCACCTGGCATTCCCTTGCCTCAGCTCGCTCCGTCGAAACGGATCAGCCGATCACGGGTCTAGGAGCAACCGGTCGTCGCGCCGCAGTTCATGCACTTGTGGCACGCCCCG
>JAGRNP010000109.1 GCA_020440705.1 bacterium
TAGACGGGCTGGGCCGTGGCGGCCCTGGCGGCCGGTCTCGCCCTGGGCGTGCTGCTGCCGGGCGGGGGCGGGAGCGAGGCGCGTGCCGGGACCGGTGGCGGCGGTTCGTTCTGGGTCGAGGCCGACGCGACGGCCGACGCGGGCTTCAGCGCCCTGTGGCTCGCGGCGGGGACGGGGGAGGACGGCTCGTGAGGAAGATCTGGATCCTGATCCTGCTCGTTTCGCTCGGCCTGAACGTGGGGCTCGGGGTGCGGGTGCTGCGCGGCGGCGGCCCGCTGCGCGAGGAGTTCGGGCCGGGACGGCGTGGCGATGGCCCCGGCTGGGAGCAGGGTGCCGGCGCCGACTCGACGGCCTGGCGGCGCATCATGGACCGGCGTCTCGGCCACCTGGCCCGGCGACTCGATCTCAGCCCGGCCCAGGTCGAGGCGTTCCGCGAAGCCCAGGCCGATCTGGACGGGCGCCTGCGGCGGGCGCGCCGGAACCTGTTCGCCGCCCGCCTGCGCGTGCGCGAGCTGATGATCACCGGCCCGGTCGATCGGCCGGCCCTGCGCGACGCCATGGCCGAAGTCGGTCGGCGCCAGGCGGAGATGGATTCGCTGGCCACCGAGACCCTGCTGCGGGAGCTGGAGGCCCTCGAGCCCGGCCAGCGCGAGGCCTATCTCGACTTCATTCCGCGCGGCGGGGGCCGCGGTGCCGGGCGCGGAGGCGGTCCTGGCCATCCGGACGGGGGGCATCCGGGCCGCTGAGCCCCGTCGGGGCGGCCAAAAGCTGGTTGACAGCCTCCGTTCCGATTTCTTACTTATTACGCGCAGAGGCTTTTGCGCGTGATGCGGTCCGGCCGCCATCGGATCCGGCGTCGCCATTCCCCACCACACATCGGGCTGCGACCGCCCCGCGCGGGGCGCCCCGGTCAACCGGCATCACCGTCCGTCCGCATTCCCTAGGGGAGTATCTTCATGTCCAAAGTGCGTTATCTCCTGTTGGCCGGTCTGCTCGTCCTGGCGGCTCTCGCCGTGGTCGGATGCCGCTCCGCCCATACCACCAGCGCCATCCTCTACATCGACGAGCAGAACTACGACAAGGCCGTGCAGGTGATCCACGAGGGATTCGAGTACCGCGACGACGAGCCGGACGCCTACTACTACCTGGGCGAGGCCTACAGCCACCTGGCCGAGGAGGCCGTCGAGGCCGACGACTACCCCGAGGCGCTCAAGAACTACCAGCTGGCCTACGAGGCCTACGAACGCTGCCTGGGCCTCGACTCGGAGCACTTCGCCGAGGAGGTCCAGACCTCGCTGG
The DNA here is from genome assembly GCA_020440705.1 of bacterium. Classification (NCBI taxonomy): domain Bacteria; species bacterium. Next base: position 1,300 of record JAGRNP010000109.1, read on the forward strand.
AGTACAACTACAACAACCGCCTGCGCCAGGCGAAGCTCGACTGGGACGAGAAGTTCTATGAGCAGGCCGAGGGCCACCTGCGGCTGGCCTACGCCTCGCTGCCCGACTCCCTGACGCCCGTCAAGAGCATCGCCCGCATGAAGATGCAGATGTCCCAGGAGGAGAAGTACCTCGACCAGCGCGACGAACTGCTGAACGAGGCCCTCACCCTGATCGACCAGGTGCTCGCGGAGAAGCCCGAAGCCTACGACCTGCAGGTGAACAAGGCCAACGTGCTGGTCGCCCTCGGTCGCAACGACGAGGGCCGCGAGATCTTCGACACCCTGCTGCGCGAGCACGGCGACGACACCGACCTGCTCGCCGACATCGCCCGCCTCGCCATCGAGGACGGCGACTACGCCCGCGCCGCCGACTTCTACGTGCGGATCGTCGACCTGCACGAGGCCGACACGGACGCCGGCAACGACGCGGACAACAAGGCCATGCTCGTCAGCGCCGGCACCTGGTACTCGTCGCCCAACGTGGGGCGCTACGAGGACGCCATCGGCGTGCTCGACCGCGCGGCGAACCTCGAGACGATCCCGACCGAGAACACGATGCTCATGCGCGTGCGGACGTACTACAACTACGGCAAGCACCTCAAGGAGCAGTACGCGAACGAGACCGATCCGGCGCGCAAGGCCGAGCTCGAGGCCGAGTACAAGGCCATGCTCACGCGCTCGACCGAGGTCGGCGTGGCCATGACGAACAATTTCGTGGCCAATCCGGACGGCTTCTTCTACCTTAGCCTCGCTCAGATGGAGCTCGGCGACTTCAAGGCGTCCGAGGCGAACTTCAAGACCTACGAGCAGCTCAAGGAAACTCCCTAGCGACGCCACCACGCGCACCGGCCCGACGGAGGGTCCGGCCGGTGCGCGGCGTTCTTTCGCCGGCTGACGGCGAAAAATCATAAAGTTGTGGGCCCGGCGGCCCGGATTGTGCTAGACTGCCGGCATACCACAAGGCTACTGCCATGAATCGGTCGCCACCCGCCCCCGGGCGGTGCGGCAGCCGAACCGACCAACCCAGGGGACATTCCACGATTCGACTCCCAGGCGGCCACCTGCGCCGTCGGGGCCCTGCAAGCCGTTCCGGACCCGTTCCGCCCTTTCCCGTGCCGAATTTGCCGCCACTCCGGAAAGGAAGCGACCGGTCCCCGGACCCGGAATCCCCGCAAAGACTGCAACCGCTCGGTATCGAGGAGAGAAATGGACATCAAGGAACTGCAGGAGATGAACATCCACGAACTCGTGGAAGTCGCGCGCGGTATGAACATCGAGGCGCTGAGCACCCTGCGCAAATCCGAACTCATATTCAAGATCCTGGAGGGTCAGACCGAGAAGAACGGCCTGATCTACGCGGAGGGCGTGCTCCAGGTGCTGGCCGAAGGCTACGGCTTCCTGCGGTCGGCGAAGTACAACTACCTGCCCGGTCCGGACGACATCTACCTCTCCCCGTCCCAGATCAAGAAGTTCGATCTCAAGACGGGCGACACCATCAGCGGCCAGGTGCGGCCTCCCAAGGACAACGAGCGCTACTTCGCCCTGCTGAAGGTCGAGTCGGTCAACTACAAGGATCCGGACACGGCCAAGAAGGTCACCCTCTTCGACAACCTGACGCCGCTGTACCCCGAGCAGATCCTCAATCTCGAGCACCAGCCCAAGAACATGACCACCCGGCTGATCAACCTGCTCAGCCCCATCGGCAAGGGCCAGCGCGGCCTGATCGTGTCGCCGCCGCGGGCGGGCAAGACCATGATCCTGCAGCAGGTGGCCAACGCCATCACGGCCAACCATCCCGAGGTGCACCTGATCGTGCTGCTCATCGACGAGCGGCCCGAGGAAGTGACGGACATGGCGCGGTCGGTGAAGGGCGAGGTCGTCAGCTCGACCTTCGACGAGCCGGCCGAGCGTCACGTGCAGGTGGCGAACATGGTGCTGGCCAAGAGCCGGCGGCTGGTCGAGAACGGCCTGGACGTGGTGATCCTGCTCGACTCGATCACGCGCCTGGCGCGGGCCCACAACGCCGTGGTGCCCCACTCGGGCAAGATCCTCTCGGGCGGTGTCGACTCGAACGCCCTGCAGAAGCCCAAGCGCTTCTTCGGCGCGGCCCGCAACATCGAGGACGGCGGCTCGCTGACGATCATCGCCACGGCCCTGATCGAGACGGGCAGCCGCATGGACGAGGTGATCTTCGAGGAGTTCAAGGGCACGGGCAACATGGAGATGGTGCTCGACCGCAAGATCGCCGACCGGCGCGTCTATCCGGCCATGGACATCTTCAAGTCGGGGACCCGCAAGGAGGACCTGCTGATCGACGCCAAGGATCTGGCCAAGATCTGGGTGCTGCGGAAGTACCTGAACGACTACAACCCGACCGAGGCCATGGAATTCCTGATCGACAAACTGGGCAAGACCAAGACGAACGAGCAGTTCCTGGCCGCCATGAACGCCTAGCAAATAGCCCGGTTGCCGGCCCCGGATCGCCTTCCGGGGCCCCCTGCGGGGCTTCCGGGCCGATTCGGGCCGTTCCCGGCGGGAGGGCCGGGGCCCCAAAAATACCTTGCATCCGGGCCGAACTCTTATTTCTTTTTGCCCTCACCGGTTCGCCCGGCCCAGTTGGCAGTTCCCGGGAGAAACCCCGCTTCGGGCGGGTGGCCCGCAAAAGAGGCAACGAGGACCATGAAGAAAGACATTCACCCGAAGTACGTCGACTGCACGATCACCTGCCTCTGCGGCAACGTGATCCAGACCCGTTCGACCAAGGACAAGCTGAACGTCGAAATCTGCTCGAACTGCCATCCGTTCTACACGGGCCAGCAGAAGATCGTCGACACCGCCGGTCGCGTCGAGCGCTTCCGCAAGCGCTACGCCGACAGCAACTACAACAAGAAGTAGTTGGGCGCGCGCCCGCCCGTCCTCGGGAGGGCGGTGCGGCGCGATGAACATCTCGAGGGCGTCGGGTGCTGTCCCGACGCCCTTTTCGTATCTTGCGGGGGCGCGGAATTCCGGGAAGTCGTCCCGGGCCCGCGCGGAATCCGTTCCGCAGCCCCACCTGGACCCTGTCGAAAGCCCGATCCGATGTCCGCGAACGAGCACCTGGCGAATCACCCGGACCAGCCCGCCGCCATCGGCGCCGAGGAGGCGCGCTGCATGGACCTGGCCGTGGGCGGGCAGGCCCTCATCGAGGGCGTGATGATGCGCAGCCCGCAGTACATGGCCATGGCCGTGCGCACGCCCGACGGGCGCATCGTCATCCGCAAGAAGATCTTCCGCAGCGTCATGCGGAAGCTGAAGTTCCTGAACGTCCCGGTGCTGCGCGGGGGGATCCACCTCATCGAGAGCATGGCCCTGGGCATCGATTCGCTCATGTTCTCGGCCGAGCAGGCCACCAGCGAGGACCGGGTCGAGGACCGCAAGTCGTCGACCTGGGACACGATCCTCATGTGGGGGACCATCGCCTTCTCGTTCGTGCTCAGCCTGGGGCTGTTCTTCTACCTGCCCATCATCCTGACCGACCTGGTCGTGCCGGAAGGCGAGCACAGCATCACCTGGAACGCGGTCGACGGGCTCTTCCGGGTGATCATGTTCGTGCTCTACCTGCTGATCATCTCGAAGCTGCCGGACATGGCGCGGGTCTTCGAGTACCACGGTGCCGAGCACAAGAGCATCCACGCCTTCGAGAACGGCAGGAGCCTCGACGCCGACGGCGCGCGGCCTTACACGACCCTGCACCCGCGCTGCGGCACGAGCTTCCTCTTCTTCGTGATGCTGATCTCGATCGTGGTCTTCTCGTTCCTGGGCCGGCCCGAGACCATCGCCGACCGCCTGCAGCGCCTGGCCTTCGTGCCGATCATCGGCGGGCTGGCCTACGAGGCCATCAAGCTGTCCGGCAAGTACGCCAAGGCCTGGTTCATCCAGCCGGCCATCGCGCCGGGGCTGCTGCTCCAGAAGATCACCACCAGCGAGCCCGACGACGACCAGCTTTCGGTGGCCATGGCCGCACTGCGGTCGGTGCTCACGCCGGAGGCCGACGATTTCCGCGAGCGGGTCTACTACGACATGCCCGCCGCATCAGGGGACCCTGCCGCCGAAGCCGACCCGGACGTGCGTCCCGAGGCCGGTGTGGGAGAATCCGCTTGAAAGCCAACGTCGAGACCCTGCGCGCCCGCTACGCCGAGCTGGGGGAGGCCCTGTCCCGGCCCGATGCGGTGAAGGACCAGAACAACTACCGCAAGCTCACCAGCGAACACGCCCGCGTGCGCAAGCAGCTCGCCATCGGCGAGCGCTGGCTCGAGCTGCACGAGCAGGTCCGCGACAACCGCGAGCTGCTGAAGTCCGAGTCGGATCACGACATGATCGCCATGATCCGGGACGACCTGGAGGCCCTCGAGCCGAAGCTGGAGGAGGCCGAGGAAGCCTTCGAGGCCGCGCTGCTGCCCCACGATGCCAACGACGACCGCGACGCGATCCTGGAGGTGCGCGCCGGCACCGGCGGCGACGAGGCGGCGCTGTTCGCCGAGGAGGTCGCCCGCATGTACCTGCGCTACGCCGAGAAGCAGGGCTGGAAGACCGAGCTGATCGACATGACCGAGGGGGCGGCCGGGGGCGTGAAGGAGGCGATCTACGCCGTGCGCGGCGAGGGCGCCTTCGGGATGCTGCGCTGGGAAAGCGGCGTGCACCGCGTGCAGCGGGTGCCGGCCACCGAGAGCCAGGGGCGCATCCACACCTCGGCCATCACCGTGGCGGTGCTGCCCGAGGCCGAGGAAGTCGACGTGGAGATCAACGACGCCGACCTCAAGATCGACGTGTACCGGGCCCAGGGTCCGGGGGGCCAGTCGGTGAACACCACCGACAGCGCCGTGCGCGTGACGCACCTGCCGACGGGCATCGTGGCCCAGTGCCAGGACGAGAAGTCCCAGCACAAGAACAAGGCCAAGGCCCTGGCCGTGCTGCGTTCGCGCATCCTCGAGGCGGCCATCGCCGAGCAGGAGGCGAAGATCGCCGCCGAGCGCAAGAGCCAGGTGGGCACGGGCGACCGCAGCGCCAAGATCCGCACCTACAACTTCCCCCAGAGCCGGGTCACCGATCACCGCATCGGATTGACCGTGCACAGCCTGGATGCCATCATGGCCGGTGAGCTGGGCGAGGTGGTCGACGCGATCCTCGCCTACCGGCGCGAGGAGGCCCTGGCCGCCACCCGCGCCGGGTAGCCGCTCCGAGCACGTCGCGCGGCCATCGGCGCGGCCCACCCGAACCCCGCGGACCGTCATGACCAGTGCTTCCGACCAGAAGACCGTCCGCGAGCTGATCCGCGTCACCGCCGACTACTTCGGGGGCAAGGGCGTCGCCTCGCCCAAGCTGAACGCCGAACGCCTGCTGGCCGACGTCCTCGGCCTGACCCGCATCGAGCTCTTCATGCAGTTCGACCGGCCCGTGCTGGGGACCGAGCTGGAACGCTTCCGGGGCGTCGTGAGGCGGCGCGCGGCGGGCGAGCCCCTGCAGCAGATCCTCGGCGAAACCGAGTTCTACTCGCGCGTCTTCAAGGTCGCGCCGGGCGTGTTCATCCCGCGACCCGAGACCGAGCGCCTCGTCGAGGCCTGCGTGAGGCTGCTGGCGCCGGGCGACGTGGGGCTGGTCGCCCCCGTGGCGGTGGAGATCGGCTGCGGCAGCGGGATCATCGGCGTCAGCCTGGCCCTGGAGCTGCCGCGCCTGACGGTGCACGCGGTCGACGTGAACCCGGCGGCCGTCGCCCTCACGCGGCAGAACGCCCACACCCTCGGGGCCGACACGCGGCTGCACGTACACGAGGGCAACCGCTTCGAACCCCTGCCCGACCACCTGCGGGGCCACGTCGACCTGCTCGTGAGCAATCCGCCCTACATCCGGCGGGCCGACATCGCCGGCCTGCCCGAGGAGGTGCGGGGCCACGACCCCCACACGGCCCTGGACGGGGGCGAGGACGGGCTCGTGTTCTACCGCGCCCTGGCGGCGGGGCTCGCGCGCTGGCTGCGCCCGGGCGGGCACGTGGCGGTGGAGATCGGCGACGATCAGGGGGCGGACGTGGCGGCCATCTTCGTCGCCTCGGGCTGCGACGAGGTGCAGGTGGCGCCCGACTTCGCCGGTCGCGACCGGGTCGTGACGGCCCGCTGGGGCCGGCCGGCCGGGGGGGACTGAGCGTGGCCGTGAGCGTGAAGCACCGGCTCGAGTACGGCGTCTTCCGGTTCGTCTTCCTGCTGACGCGCCTGCTGCCGCGGCGGGCGCTGCTGGCGGCGGGCCGCGGGCTCGGCGGTTTCGTGTACGGCGTGGTGCGCTTCCGCCGCGGCGTGGTCCTGGGCAACCTGCGGGCGGCTTTCGGCGCCGAGCACGACGAGGCCTGGCTGGAAGCCACGGCGGCGTCCTTCTACCGCAACCTCGGCATGATGCTGGTCGAGTTCCTGGCTGCCGGCCACCGCGACCGCGAGGATCTGCGGCGCCAGGTGCGCATCGAGGGCTACGAGCACGTCGAGGCGGTGCTCGCCCGGGGCGAGGGCGGACTGTTCATGTCGGGCCACTTCGGCAACTTCGAGCTGATGCTGCCGCGGGCGGCGGTGCAGGGGCTGAAGGTGCACGGCATCGTCAAGCCCCAGTCGAACCGGCTGATCGACGCGTTCTACAACGGCATCCGGGCCCGCGAGGGGGTGGGGCTGATCCGCACAGGCGGCGCCTTCGCCCGCTCGCAGGAGGTGATCGCCGGGGGCGAGTTCGTGGCGCTGCTGGGCGACCAGGACGCCGGCCGCAAGGGCCAGTTCGTCGACTTCCTCGGCCGGCCGGCGTCCGTGAACCGCGGCGTGGCCACCATGGCCATGAAGGCGCGCTGCCCCATCATCATGGCTTTCGTCTTCCGGCAGCCCGACGGCTCACACGTGATGCGCGTCGAACCGCCGCTGGAGATCGATCCGGCCTGGAGCGAGGAGGAGGGCATCGCGCGCCTGACCGAGCGGCACACGGCCCGGCTGGAGGCGGCGGTGCGCGAGGCGCCCGACCAGTACTACTGGATCCACCGGCGCTGGAAGACGCAGCCGCCGGACGCCGCGGACGACGGAGGCGGGCGGTCATGACCCGGCCGGGCCGGCGGGATGCCGCCGTGCCGGTGGCGGGCATCGGCGATGCGCTGGTGGGCGCGCCGAGGCCGGGGCGGCGGCGGGGGCCGCAGCGGCATGCCGTGTTCGGGCGCATGAGCGCCGCCGAAGCCGGGCTGGCCATGGCCAGGCACCTCGCGCATCATCGGACCCGGTTCGGGGTCTGACGGAACACCCGCCGCGCGCGGGCCGACGAAGGAACGCACATGGACCGATTCGTCATCGAGGGACCGACGCCGCTGCAGGGCGAGATCGCCGTGGGCGGCGCCAAGAACGCCGTGCTGCCGCTGATGGCCGCCGCCCTGCTGACGCGGGGGCGGTCGGTGATCGACAACGTGCCCCACCTGCAGGACGTGCGCTTCTTCGCGACGATTCTCGCGGGGCTCGGGGCGCGCATCGAGTTCGCCGACCATTTCATGGTCATCGACACGTCCGACCTGGCGGGCACCGAGGCGCCCTACGACCTGGTGCGCAAGATGCGCGCGAGCATCTACGTGCTGGGCCCCCTGCTGGCCGCCCACGGTCGGGCGCGGGTGTCGCTGCCCGGCGGCTGCGCCTGGGGGCCGCGGCCGGTGAACCTGCACCTGGAGGGCATGAAGGCCCTCGGGGCGGAGATCCGGCTGGACGGGGGCTACATCGATGCGCGGGCGGAGAACGGCCTGCGCGGCGGGCGATTCCGCTTCGAGCCGGTCTCGGTCGGCGGCACCTGCAACGTGCTCATGGCGGCGGTGCTCGCCGACGGCGTGAGCGAGCTGGAGAACTGCGCCGTCGAGCCCGAGGTGACGCAGCTGGCCGAGGCGCTCGTGCGCGCCGGCGCCCTCATCGAGGGCGTGGGCACGTCGAGCCTGCGCGTGACGGGGGTCGGCGGGCTCGAACCCGTGGCGCACCGCGTCATCGCCGACCGCATCGAGGCGGGCACGATCATGGCCGGCGTGGCCCTCGCCGGCGGCGAAGTGAAGCTGACGGGCGTCGATCCGGCCCACCTGAAACCCGTGCGCGTGGTGCTCGAGGAGATGGGCTGCACCATCGTCCGCGACGAGTTCGCCCTGACGATCGCGGCGGAGGGCCGGCCGCGGCCGGTGGAGGTGGTCACGCGGCCCTACCCGGGCTTCCCCACCGACATGCAGGCCCAGGTCATGGCGGCCTGCACCCTGGCCGCAGGCACGAGCCACATCACCGAGACCATCTACCTCGACCGCTTCACCCACGTGGCCGAACTGCAGCGTCTCGGCGCGGACATCCGCATCGACGGGGCGCAGGCGACGATCCGCGGCGTCGAGCGGCTCTCCGGTGCGCCGGTCATGGCCACCGACCTGCGGGCCAGCGCGGCCCTGGTGCTGGCGGGCGTGGCGGCGCAGGGGACGACCATCGTCAACCGCGTCTACCACATCGACCGTGGCTACGAGCGCATCGAGGAGCGCCTGGGCGCCCTGGGGGCGCGCATCCGGCGCGAGAAGAGCTGAGGGGAAGACCGATCCGATGAGCGACACGCGACACTTCATCCTGGGCGCCGCGGGCCACGTGGACCACGGCAAGACCGCCCTGATCACGGCCCTGACCGGCACCCACACCGACCGCCTGAAGGAGGAGCGCGAGCGGGGCATCAGCATCGAGCTGGGCTTCGCCGAGCTCGAGCTGGGCGACGGCGTGGTGCTCGGCGTGGTCGACATGCCCGGGCACGAGAAGTTCGTCAAGCAGATGGTCTCGGGCGCCGGCGGCGTCGACCTGGCCTTCCTGCTGGTGGCGGCCGACGAGGGCGTGATGCCCCAGACCGTCGAGCACCTGGAGATCCTCGACTCCCTCGGCGTGCGCGGCGGCGTCGTGGTCATGAGCAAGATCGACATGGTCGACGAGGAGATCCTGGCCGTCGCCACCGAGGAGGCGCGCGAGCTGGTGGCCGGCACCTTCCTGGAGGGCCGGCCCGTCGTGCCGGTCTCGGCCCATGCGGGGACGGGGCTGGCCGAACTGAAGGCGGCGCTGCGGGCCGAGGCCCTCGCCCTGCCGGCGCGGGCGGAGGAGGGGGCGTTCCGCCTGCCGGTCGACCGCGTGTTCACCATGCCCGGGGCCGGCGTCGTGGTGACGGGCACCTGCTGGGCCGGCACCGTGGCCGTGGGCGACAAGGTGCAGCTCGAGCCCGGCGGCCAGACGGTGCGCGTGCGCGAGGTGCAGGTGCACGGCCGCAAGGCCGAGCGGGGGGCGTCGGGCCAGCGGTTGGCCCTGGCCCTGCACGGGGTGAAGAAGGACGAGATCGACCGCGGCTGGCAGCTCGTGGGGAACGGCGGCGCGCAGGTGACGCGACGGCTCGACCTGCGCGTGAACGTCATGACCCACTACCAGGGCGTGATCAAGAACCGGCAGCGGCTGCACGTGCACCACGCCGGCCGGGAGGTGCTGGGCCGCATCGTGCTGCTGGACGAGGAGGAGCTCGGCGCCGACGGCGCGCGCTCGGGGCTGGCCCAGCTCCACCTCGAGGACGAGCTCGTGGCCGCCCGCGGCGACCGCCTCGTGCTGCGCTTCTACTCGCCGGTGACGAGCATCGCCGGCGGCGTCGTGCTGGACCCGGCGCCGGGGCGGCACAAGCGCTTCGCCGAGAAGGCCCTGGCGAACCTGGCGATCATGGAGGACGGCGACCCGGCGGCCCTCTTCCGCCAGAACCTGCGGGAAGCCGGCACGGCGGGCCTGCCGATCGCCGAGGCCCTGGGGCAGCAGGATGATCCGGCCGCCGTGGCGGTGGGCCGGCGGCTGTACGACCGCGAGCTGCTGGCGGCGCTGGGCGCGGAGATCGGCGGACTCGTGGCGGCCTACGCCGAGCGCTTTCCCCTGCGCCTGGGCATGCCCCGGGAGGAGTGCCGCAAGCGCTGCCGGTTCAAGGGCGGGGTGGCCGAGTGGAGCGCCGTGTGCCAGCACCTGGCCACCGAGCAGCCGTGGTGCGTGGTGGGCGACCGCATCGGGCCGTCGCCGGAAGGACCGGTGCTGTCGGCACCGCTGGCCGCCGCCATGGAGACGGCCCGGGCCGAACTCGTCGCCTTCGGCCTGGATTGGCCGGGGCAGGAGAAGTGGGGCGACGACTCGCCGGTCTTCCGTCGGGCGGCCGCCGAACCGGCCCTGGCGGAATTCAAGGCGGCCGAGGTGGTGCGCCACCTCGTCGATCGCGGCGAGGCGGTGGCCATCGCCAACGAGTACATCGTTTCCACAACCGCCTTCGCCGATCTGCTGGACCGGCTCCGCGCGGGTTTTGCCGTTGCGCCGGAAATGGCCTTCGGCGAGTTCCGCGAACTCAGCGGCCTGACCCGCAAGCTGGGCATCCCCATGCTCGAGTACCTGGACGACCGGAACTACACCGTCCGGCGCGGGGACGTGCGGGTGGCGGGGTCGGCGCTCGCCGACTAGTCCGCGAGCAGGGCGTCCACGGCCAGGCGCCAGAACGCGACACCGGGCTCGAGCAGGGCGTCGGGGAAGTCGTAGTCCGGGTGGTGCAGGGGCGGCTGGGACTCGCCGGAGCCGAGCCCGACCAGGGCGCCGGGCCAGCGCGCCGTGAAATGGCCGAAATCCTCGGACCACCGGAAGGGCTCCCGCGGCCGCCGTATCGGGATCCCCGCCCGTTCCGCCGCGGCCGTGAGGTGCCCGACGATGTTCGCGTCGTTGGCGGTGCCGGGAAACTCCTCGTGCCAGCGGATCGCCCATGCGATTCCGGATCGCGCCGCCAGATCCCCGGCCAGGCGCCGGGCCGCGTCCCTGAGCGCCGCCATCTGGTCGTCGGTCGCGGTGCGCAGCGTCGCCAGGACCCGTCCGGTGCCCGGACTCACGCCGAATGCATCGCTGCCCACATCGACCCCCACGACCGTGACGAGCCCGCCGGGTCCGCTGTCCACCGTGGCCGCCGGCAGCTGGGGCAGCTGCAGGGCGAGTTCGGCGGCGACGGGCACCGGGGAGAGTCCCCGTTCGGGTTCGGCGGCATGGGAGGTCACGCCCGTGAGGATGATCTCCAGGCCGCACGAGGCGGAGGCGAAAGGTCCCTCGCGCAGGACGAGGGTGCCGAGCGGGAATCCGGGCAGGTTGTGCACGGCCAGGACCCGGTCCGGCGCGATGCCGGCGAAGGCGGGATCAGCGAGGATGGTGCGGGCCCCGTGCCCGGTCTCCTCGGCCGGCTGGAAGAGGAGCACGACCCGACCGCGTTCCGGGCGGCGGTCGGCCAGGGCGCGGGCCAGGCCGAGCAGCATCGTCGCGTGGCCGTCGTGGCCGCAGCGGTGGGAGACGCCCGCCGTCGTGCTGGCCCACCCGGGCGCCGCCCGGTCCGGCAGGGGCAGGGCGTCCAGGTCGGCCCGCACGAGCAGGGTCGGCCCGGGCGCGGCGCCCGCGAAGACGGCCGCCACGCCATGTCCGCCCAGATCGGCAACGAGACCGTCCGGGGCGGAGGCGCGCAGGTGTTCGGCCACGAAGGCGGCAGTGCGGCGCTCGTGCCCGGAGAGCTCGGCGCGGCGATGGAGTTCGTGGCGCAGATCGACCAGGGGCGGGTTCGTCATGTCACCTTCCAGGGATGCGGGGGACCGGTTCCGCCGTCATTCTGGCGCCGAACGGCCGCCCTCGCCACCGCGAACCTGCGGCGCGGGGATTTGAAGGCGGATCCGAACGGCCTTATATTGCCCGCTCCACCGGCAGGCGGCGCATGGTGCGCCGTCCGCGTCCACCGGGAGCCGTCATGGACCAGTTGAATCGCCCCATCTGCGCGCCGCGCCGCCAGACCCGCCAGATCGACGTCGGCGGGATCACCATCGGCGGCGACGCCCCCGTGCGGGTGCAGAGCATGACCACCACGAAGACCGGCGACGCCGAGGCGACCATCCAGCAGATCAAGGAGCTGGCGACGGCCGGCTCGGAGATCGTGCGGATCACGGTGAACGACCAGGCCGCGGCCGA
>JAGRNP010000110.1 GCA_020440705.1 bacterium
CGCCGGCCCCGACCGCCCCGCCGCGGCCGCGGCCCTGCTTTCCTACCCGGTCGCCGAGGCGCTGGCCCCCTACCGCAAGCTCGTCCTGACGCTGCTGGCGGTGTTCGCCCTCGGGCTCGTCGTGCTCGTGGCGGGCGGCCTGGCCATCGCCCGCAACCTGACCCGGCCACTGCGCGAGCTCGCCGGCGTGACGCGGCGCGTGGCCGAAGGGGACTACCGCAGCGTGCTGCCGCCCACCCGCGAGCGCGAGCTCGCCGATCTGGCCGACAACTTCAACCGCATGGTCGTGGCCGTGCAGGAGCGCGAAGGCCGGCTGCGCCACCAGGCCGAGCACGACGCGGACACGGGCCTGCCCAACCGTCTCGGCCTGGCCTCGCTGCTGACGCGGCGCGAGATCATGGCCCGGCCCTACGCGGTGGTGATGGCCGAGGTGCAGCAGCTGCCGGAGCTGCGCACGGTCCTCGACCACCAGTCCCTCAATGCGCTGCTGCGCGGGGTGGGGGAGCGGCTCGAACGGCTCTGCGGTGCACCGGTCACGCGGGTGGCGACCGAGGCGTTCGTGGTCCTGATCGATCCGGAGCCCGCGCCGGACGTGGTGGCGTCCATCATCCGCAACGGATTCCTGACGCCTTTCCAGGTGGCCGGCACCACCGTCGACGTGGGCCTGCGGCTGGGCCTGGTCGACCGTGACGGCGCGCCCCTCGACCTGGCCACGCTGCTGCAGCGCGCCCACGCGGCCCTCGACCGCGCCCGCACCGCCCCGGACGGCACGGCGTGGTACGACCCGTCGGCCCAGGGCGCCCACGAGCGGCGCCTGTCCCTCATGAGCGACCTGCGCGAGGGCCTTCGCGCAGGCGAGGTCCAGTTCGCCTACCAGCCCAAGTTCGACTGCCGGGCCGGCCGGATCACCGCCGTCGAGGCGCTCGTGCGCTGGCACAGCCCGACCCGGGGCTTCGTGCCGCCCGACGACTTCATTCCCCTGGCCGAACGCACGGGCAACGTGCGCCATCTGACCCACTGGGCCCTGGAGCAGGCCGTGGCCCGCATCGCGGCCTGGCGCGGCGAGGGCCACGAGCTGGCCGTGGCGGTGAACATCTCGGCCACCGATCTGGCCGACCGCGGCCTGGTGGGCCGCATCCGCGACCTGCTGCAGCGGCACCGCGTGCCCGCGCCGCTGCTCCATCTGGAACTGACCGAATCGGCGGTCATGGACGATCCCGGGCGGGCCCTCGACCTGCTGGGCAGCCTGTCCGGCCTGGGCGTCCGGCTCGCCATCGACGACTTCGGGGCGGGCTACTCGTCCCTCGGCTACCTCAAGCGCCTGCCCGTGGACGAGCTGAAGATCGACAAGTCCTTCGTCATGAACCTGGCGCAGAGCGAGGAGGACCGCATCCTCGTGCGCTCGACCATCGACCTGGGCCACAACCTCGGCCTGCGCGTCACCGCCGAGGGCGTCGAGGACGCGGCCACGGTCGACCTGCTGCGCGGCTACGGCTGCGACATGCTCCAGGGCTACCACATCGGCCGGCCGACCACGGTCGCCGAACTCGAGAACCTGCTCCGGGAGGAAAGCCATGTCTAGGCCGACCCGTCACCTGCTGACCGTGGTGGGCGCGCTCGCGGCGTTCACCTGCTGGTCGACCGCCGCCCGGGCCGGGATGCCCCAGGTGCGCGCCGAACTCTTCGCCGACATCCGGGCCTGGTCGGCCGACGGCGAGCCTTCGTGGCTCGACGGCGGCCTGGGCAAGGGGCGCTGGGGTGGCCACCCCGACGGCGCCTCGCGCAGTGCCCTGACGCTGGCCGAGCTCTCGGCCCTGATCGACGTCGAACTGGGCTGGACCACCGCCGCCTTCGTGCACCTGCAGTACGGCGAGCAGCAGGACGAGCCGGTCGACCTGGTCGAGGCCTTCGTGACCTGGAAGCCGGTGCCGCGCTCGGCCCTGTCCTGGGACCTGAAGGCCGGCCTCTACTTCCCGCACATCAGCCGCGAGCACACCGGACCGGCCTGGACGACCCCCTACACCATCACCGCCGCGGCGGCGAACAGCTGGGTGGGCGAGGAGATCCGGGCCCTCGGGGCGCAGCTGGGCCTGACCTGGCGCGGCGAGACCACGACGTGGCGGTTCACCGGCGGGCTGTTCGGTTTCAACGATCCGGCGGGCACCCTGCTCGCCTACCGCGGCTGGGGCGTGGGCGACGTCAAGGTGGGGGCCTTCAGCCGATTGCCGCTGGCGCCGTTGCCGGCCATCGGACCGGGCGGCGGCTTCATCCCCTGGCAGCCCCACTGGGTGCACCCGGTGCGCGAGATCGACGGCCGGGTCGGTTACCACGTGGGCCTCGAGGGTGAACTCGGCGAGCGGCTGGCCGCGGGGGCGTTCTACTACGACAATGGCGGCGACCCGGCGGCCTACGACTACGAGCAGTACGCGTGGGACACGCGCTTCTATAACTTCTGGGCCGAGTACCGGCCCATCCCGGGCCTGGAGCTCCTGGCGCAGTACATGCCGGGCGTGACCTACATGGGCCGCAAACCGGACGGCGAGAACGTGGCCGTGGACGTCCACTACGAAACGGCCTTCCTGCTCGCCCGCTACGGCACCGGTCCCTGGCACTTCAGCGCGCGGGCCGAGTCCTTCGCGGTCGAGGACGAGACGTACCTCGTCGAGGACGACAACAGCGAGGACGGCAAGGCCTTCTGCTTCGCCGTGGCGCGGGACTTCGGCCCGCGGGACAGGGTCCTCGTGGAGATCCTGCGCCTCGACAGCGAGCGGCCCGCCCGCGCGACGATCGGGTACGATCCGCAGCAGGACCAGACGATCGTGCAGGCGGCGTACCGCAAGCGGTTCTGAGCGCGGCCCCGTCGGGCCTTTCTCCCCCGCCCGATATCTATTATCATTCCCGGGCCCCGCAGCGTCGCCGCGGGGCCTTTCACTTGCGAACCGACTGACAGAAGAGGGAAGGCGAGAGACCCATGGCAGAGATCACCAAGCGCGCCGACGACTACAGCCGCTGGTACCAGGACGTCATCCAGGCCGCCGAGCTGGCCGACAACAGCCCCGTGCGCGGCTGCATGGTGATCCGGCCGAACGGCTACGCCATCTGGGAGAACATCCAGCGCACCCTGGACGACAAGTTCAAGGAGCTCGGCCACGTCAACGCCTACTTCCCGCTGCTGATCCCGAAGAGCTTCCTGGCCAAGGAGGCCCAGCACGTCGAGGGATTCGCCAAGGAGTGCGCCATCGTCACGCACCACCGCCTCAAGCAGGTGGAGCGCAACGGCAAGGTCGATGTCATTCCGGATCCGGAGTCGAAGCTGGAGGAGGAGTACATCATCCGCCCCACCAGCGAGACGGTCATCTGGGACCAGTACCGCAAGTGGATCCAGAGCTACCGCGACCTGCCCATCCTGATCAACCAGTGGGCCAACGTCATGCGCTGGGAGATGCGCACGCGCATGTTCCTGCGCACGACCGAGTTCCTCTGGCAGGAGGGCCACACGGCCCACGCCACCGCCGCGGAGGGCCGCGAGGAGACGCTGCAGATGCTCGAGGTGTACCGCTGGTTCGCCGAGGACATCCTGGCCATGCCCGTCGTGTGCGGCACCAAGACGGCCAACGAGCGCTTCGCCGGCGCGGTGGAGACGTTCTCCATCGAGGCCATGATGCAGGACCGCAAGGCCCTGCAGGCCGCCACGTCCCACGACCTGGGCCAGAACTTCGCCAAGGCCTTCGACGTGAAGTACCAGAGCGCCGAGGGCCAGGTCGAGCACGTGTGGGCCACGAGCTGGGGCATGTCGACGCGCATCATGGGCGCCCTGATCATGACCCACAGCGACGACAACGGCCTGGTGCTGCCGCCGCGCATCGCCCACACCAAGGCCGTGATCGTGCCCATCTGGAAGAACGACGAGGAGATGGCGCAGGTCGTCGCGGCCGCCGAGAAGCTGGCTGCCGAGCTGGCTCCGATCGTGGGCCGCGTGCACGTGGACAAGCGCGACAACATGCGCCCGGGCTGGAAGTACGCCGAGTGGGAGCGCAAGGGCGTGCCCGTGCGGCTGGAGCTCGGTCCCCGCGACCTGGCCGACCAGAAGGTGATGATGGCCGCACGGCACGACCGGGCGAAGAACCCGGTGCCGTTCGCCGAGCTGGCGGCGGCGCTGCCGGCGGAGCTGGCGCGGATCCAGCAGGACCTCTACGACGCCGCGCTCGCGCGCCGCACCGAGGCCACGGTGGAGATCGACTCCTGGGAGGAGTTCACGCAGCTGTTCGAGGGCAAGGGCGGCTTCGCCCACTGCCACTGGTGCGGCGACGGGGACTGCGAGAACACGATCCAGGAGAAGACGAAGGTCACGATCCGGAACGTGCCGTTCGAGCGGGACACCACCGAGGGGACCTGCGTGCATTGCGGGAACAAGTCGATCGGGCGGGTGCTGTTCGCGCAGTCGTACTGAGCCAGACCGGCACGGTGGGATCGGAGTGGGGCCCTTGCGGGCCCCTTTTCCGTTTTCCGTGGCGGCGGCGGGGCTCCGGCGCGGCTCCTGCTGCAGGTTGCCTGCACGTCGGCTCGGTGCCGGCGAACCAACGGGGCCACCGGCGATTCTGCCGGCGCCGTCGCCGCCCCAGGGGGTGTTGGGGTCCGGGGACGGGGGAGGGCACCCCGCGGACCCGTTCGGCCGGTCGCGGTCAGGCGGTCCGACCGCTCAGGGCATCACCGGCGTCCACGTCACGTAATAGTAGGCCGAGCCGCTGCAGGTCGCGTAGTCGGTCCACAGCGAGAACTTCAACAGGCCGTTGCCGCTCCCGTCGGCGTTCTCGTAGTAGCGATCGCTTTCGTAGGCCCGGCTGGCCGCCCACAGCTGGTCGGAACTCCTGTCCCGCCGGTGGTCGTGCGCGCCGATGTCCATGAAGGAGTTGGACGGGCCGTCGTTCTCCCAGACCCAGTACTGGACTTCGAAATGCGCGTTCGGGTCGTTCGGCAGCCGGAAGGGGACCGGGTCCATCTGGATGCCCAGGCGCGTGCCCGCGTCGATCACCTCCAGGTGCTCGCCGGTGTCGTGGATGGTGATCATGTTCCCGAACTCGTCCTCCTTGCGCAGGATGAGCCGCCAGAGGAACTCTCCGGGGCCGTCCGGATCGCAGGAACGCGTGACGTCGATCGAGGACATCTTCAGGGTCAGGTCGTAGGCGATGGGCTCGGGCGCGGGGCCGGCCGGATCGTCTTTCCCGCAGGCGGCGACCAGGAGCAGGAGCAGGGACAGGGTCAGGGCGAACAGGTTCTTGTTCAGCATGGCGGACTCCGGGCGGTTGAAGGTTGCCGGGGAATGCGGAATCCGCGGGGGGAGTGCGCAACGGCGCGGAGGAGTTCCCGGGGCCGGCGGGCGGCAGAGGATGGCGCCGCGGAAGGGCCCGATCCGGGCGGTGACGAACGAACGGCCCCGGAGACATCGATCTCCGGGGCCGTTCGGATTCTGCGGGGCGGCCGGTCGCCTACTTCGCCAGCAGCATCCGCCGCGTCTGCACCTCGTCCCCGGCCACCAGGCGGTAGAAGTACACGCCCGACGCCACCGGCTGCCCGCGCTCGTCGCGGCCCAGCCAGGTCTTCTCCTGCGGGCCGGCGCTCTCGACGCCGTGGTGCAGCGCGCGCACGAGCCGTCCGGCCACGTCGTAGATGCGCAGGTCGACCACGCCGGCGGCGGGCAGTTCGTAGCGGATCGTCGTGGAGGGGTTGAACGGGTTCGGCGCGTTCTGGAAGAGCACCGTCGCGGCCGGCACGAGCGGCTGCGCGACCGGGCTGAGCCCCGGCTGGAAGACCTTCTGCACGAAATCGGGGCGGTCGACGAAGGGATTGCGGTTGCCCTGGATCGCGTAGACGGCCTCGTTGCGGTCGATCTCCTTCTGGTCGACCGGATCGGCGGCGTTCCATTCGAGCATCATGTTCTTCGTCCACTCGAGCAGCTGCGAGCCGTCCACGCCCGGGCTGCCGGGCCAGCCGGCGTCCTCGCCGTAGTAGCGGGTCGAGAAGTAGAAGTAGATGCGCGCGAAGTCGCCCTTGTAGCCGTCGATGGGCTCGAAGATCACGCCCGTGTAGCCGGGGTACGAGCAGGGCCCGCGCTTCGAACCGTTCAGCGAGGTCCAGTCCGGGGCGTCCGTCTCGCCGTAGGGGTAGTTGCTGCGGAAGTTGTTCACGCGGTTGTCCGTGGGCAGGACGATGAACACGTCGGTGTAGGGCGTGCCGCTGCCGCCGTACCAGCTGCTCGGCCAGGTGTGCTCGCGGTTGTAGCCGGTGCCCTCGGCCCCGGGGTCGCCGCCCTCGTCCACGCCGAAGTCGTACTCGTAGGGGGGCGTGCCGCCGGGCACGTCCGAGTACATGTCCCACACCTTGCCGTTGGGCTTGACGTCGGTGGTGTAGTAGGCCCCGTACAGGCCGTCGTAGCTGATGGTCGTGTGGCCGTCGATGATGTCGTGCAGCGCGCCGCGCAGTGTCTCGCCGGTCAGGCCCTCGGCGGTGTCGTAGTAGCCGGCGGGGATGTTGCCCCCGTAGTAGGGGAAGATCGCCGGGACGCCGGCCATGGCGTTGCCGTAGGCGTCGGTGACGCCGTCGACGACGAGGGTGTGGCTGCCGGTGGCCATCTGGGCCACCGAGAGCTCGACCTGGTCGGTGCGGCCGGGCGCCAGGACCACGGACGTGACCGCGCCCCCGTCCAGGGTGTAGTTCGCCGCGACCTGGGCCGTGGCCGGGGACACGGCTTCGGAGAACGTCACCAGCACGGTGAGGGGGCCCGGCGCGCTGACGTCGGTGATGGCGGGCGCCGCGGTGTCGGCCACCCAGACGATGTCGGCGGGCAGGTCCGGGACGATGCCGCCGCCGGCGCCGGCCGCGCCGTTCACCGGGCCGGTGATGGTGTAGACGGTGCCGAGGATCAGGCCGCTCACGGCCGTCCCGGCCACCCGCAGGTCGCCGCCGCCGTTGTCGACCGCCCACAGGCCGGCGCCGGGACTGCTGACGGTGCAGGCCGCGTTCTCGACCCGGACCAGCACGCCTTCCCAGTCCTCGCCGGCGGCCGCGCCGGTCGTCAGGACCTGCGGCGCCGGCAGGCCGACCCAGGCTCCCGCCACCACGTCGCCGGTCAGGACGGTGTTGCCGTCGGCCTCGCCGACCATGCCGCTGACCGTGACCGCGGTGCCGGGCGGGATGGTGCCGCCCGTTCCGGCGACCCACAGGCCGCTGCGCGGGCCGGTCCCGTCCTGGATGACGTGGAAGGTGCCGTCGTTGGCCGTGACCACGCCCGTGGTCTGCACCGACTGGCCGACGTAGGGCGAGGTGGCCCCCGCGCCCTGGATCTGCGCGATGGTGACCGCATCGGTCACCACGTACGAGAACAGGTCGGAGACGGTCGTGGCCGGGGCGTCGTTCGATGCGGTGATCCGGTAGTGGACGGTGGTGCCGCCGGCCTGGGCCGGGATGTCCGTGGTCGTCCCGTAGAGGCCGCCGCCCAGATCGGTCATGCCGATGGTGTTCGGCTGGCTCGCGGCCGACGTGCCCCAGGCCAGCTCGACGCCGGTGATGGTCGCCAGCGCGTCCGTGACGGTCGCCTGCACGGCGACGGTGTCGGTGGCCAGGGGGTTGGCGGGGCTCGCCACGGGCGTGCCGATGACCGGCCCGTCCGGCCCGATGCTCCAGTGCGTGCCGGGGGTGGCCTCGGTCGGGTAGTCGACCGCGGTGCCGGTCCATTCGGCGGCGATGTAGGAGGTGCTGGGCGCGACGACGCCCTCGTTGCGCACGAGGGTCAGGTTCTCGAACAGCGTGCCCGGCGCGACGATCTCGTCGACGACCGTCCCGGAGCCGTTCTTCAGCCGCGCCCCGTCGCCGATCTTGCCGTTCCAGGTCGTGGTGTTGTCCGACCACGACGCCGCGGCGAAGTCGACCTGGAACGTGCTCATGGTCGCCGTGTCGCCGGCCACCAGGGCCTGGCCCGGGGCGATCGATCCGGACAGGGTCCAGGTGAAGATGTCGACGCCGTTGCCGATGGCCGTGATCTGCCAGCCCGTCAGGTCGACGGTCGCGGGGCCGGAGTTCCACACCTCGATGTAGCGGTCGGTCAGGTAGTCCAGCCGCGGGTCGCACAGCTCGGAGATGAGCACGTCGGCGCGGGCCGCCGGGGCGGCGATCGTCGCGCAGAGCCAGGCCAGGACGAGCGCGGACAGGGATCGGGGCGAGAGCAGTCGGTTCATCGGATTCACCTCGCGGGGAGCCGCAGCAAGGGGAAACCAGCGATCGGACCCGGGGCCGGCGCGGGGGGCACGGCGTTCCGGGTGGGGCGCTGGGCGATTCAATGGGCTCAATGGTACGGCACGTATAACCAAAAATCAAACTATCGCGTTATCGGGGCACCACTTGCCGGCCAAATCCCGTGATTCCGGGTCACCCGTCCGGGTATAGTCGGAAGGTGTCGGGATGCCGGCGCCGACACCCGACCCCCTCACCCCGGGAGCCCCGATGAGCGACATCCGCCCCTTCCACCTGGCCTTCCCCGTCGACGACCTCGCCGCCGCGCGCCGCTTCTACGGCGGGCTGCTCGGCTGCCCCGAGGGCCGCAGCGCCGCCACGTGGATCGACTTCGACCTGTACGGCCACCAGATCGTCGCGCACCTCGTGCCCTCGCGGGACCCGGGCGGCGACCCGTCCGACCACAATCCCGTCGACGGCCACGACGTCCCGGTGCCCCACTTCGGGGTCGTGCTGGACATGGCGGACTGGCACTCGCTGCGCGATCGGCTCACCGGGGCGGGGGTGGCGTTCGTTATCGCGCCCTACGTCCGCTTCGCGGGGGAGGTCGGCGAGCAGGCGACCATGTTCTTCCGCGACCCCGCGGGCAACGCCCTCGAGTTCAAGGCCTTCGCCGATCCGTCGCAGCTCTTCGCGCGGTAGCGGCGACCGGCCGGGAACCGGATGCCCCACCCGGGATAGAAGGATCGATTCCGATTCCGCCATCCCGGGAGGCCATCATGCTGCGAACCACGATCGTATTCGGCTTCTGCCTGCTCCTGCTCGCCCCGACCCTGTCCGCCGCCCACACCACGCCCGCAGCCCCCGGCGTGGACATCGCGCTCCTGCTCGACACCTCCAACTCCATGGACGGCCTGATCAACCAGGCCAAGAGCCAGCTCTGGACCATCGTGCAGGAGTTCGCCGCGGCGAAGAAGGCCGGCTGCGCGCCGGCGCTGCGGGTGGCCCTCTTCGAGTACGGCAACACCAACCTGCCCGCCCGCGAGGGCTATATCCGGCAGGTGGTGCCCCTGGGCGACGACCTCGACGCCCTGTCCGAGGCCCTCTTCGCCCTGCAGACAAAGGGCGGCGACGAGTACTGCGGCCAGGTCATCGACGAGGCCATCACGCGGCTGGACTGGACGGCCGCCGCGGACTCCTACCGGGCCATCTTCATCGCGGGCAACGAGCCCTTCACCCAGGGCGGCGTCGACTTCCACGACTCGTGCGGCCGGGCGGTCGAGCGCAGCATCGTGGTCAACACGATCCACTGCGGCGACCACCGCACGGGCGTCGACGGGAAGTGGGCCGAGGGCGCCCGCCTCGGCCGGGGCGAAGCGCTGAACATCGACCAGGACCGCGAGGTCGTGCAGATCCGGTGCCCCCAGGACGACCGGATCCTGCGCCTGAACGAGGATCTGAACGGGACCTACATCTGGTTCGGCGCCAAGAAGGAGCGGGACTACTTCGGCTCCAACCAGTCGGTCCAGGACGAGAACGCCGGCAGCCTGTCGCCTTCGGTGGCCGTGAAGCGGTCCATCACCAAGGCCGGCGCCATGTACCGGAACAGCGGTCGGGACCTCGTCGACAGCTACGCCGACGACCGGGACATCCTGGACAAGGTGCCGACGGCGAACCTGCCCGAGGACATGCAGGCCATGACCCCGGACCAGCGGCGCGAGCACCTGGAGTCGATGCGGGCGGAGCGTCAGGAGATCCAGGCGGAGATCGCGCAGCTGGCCGCGGCCCGTGACGAATACCTGGCGGCCGAGATGCAGCGCCGGGCAGCCGCCGGCGACGACGAGACCCTCGGCGGCGCCATCGTCAAGGCCGTGCGCACGCAGCTGGCCGGGGCGGGATTCGACCGGTAGGGGCCGTTCGGGCCGGGCCCGCCGGCGGGCCTGGTGTGGGGGGAGTCCGGCAGGGGGCGCCGAGGACGGGGTGCGCGCCGTGCCTGTTTCTGCGTGAGCGGCCGCACCGCGATCAGTGGGCCCCGGGCCAGTGGAATCCGGAAAGCGCCACCGAAGCCAAGGTCAGGATGACGAACAGCCCGACGACCACGAAGATGATCAGCAGGGCGCTGCCCATGATCAGCGGGATCACCCGCCGGATCACCCTGCGGCCCAGGATGGCGACGATGACGGGGGCGACGAAGAGGAAGAACCCGACCCACAGCGACGGCGTCTCGCCATCCTTCAACGCCCCGATCCGGGTGGCGATGTAGGTGACGCCCAGCATCCACGTGAAGAAGAAGATCACGAACGCCATGACCGTGCTCGTGAAGAACAGCATGCAGCCGCGGCCCGCCTCCTGACCGGCCGCGAACGTGCCGTCGCCGCCGGACTCCGGTCGCCTGCCGGGCGCCCGCGCGCCCTCGGACGGGGCTCCGCAGTGCGGGCAGGCCGGCGCCCGGTCCGAAATGTCCCTGCCGCAATCGACACACTTGACCAGTCCGATGACACTCCACCTCCGGCAGATGCGGACGCCGACGCGCGAGCGTCATTCTAGGCCGCGCGGTCGGCCGACGGCAAGGGAATACCATCGACACCGCTGCCCGTTTCGTGGCCGACACGAGCGGAATCCCGCCACGGACGGGGCGACGAGACGAGAAAGGCCCGGGAGTTTCCCGGGCCTTTCTTCCGGTTTCCGCCGCCCGCCGACCGGTGTCTCAGACCGCGACCCTGCCGCCCACGAGCGCCCTGAGGTCGGACACGTAGCCGACCAGGCGATCGGCCTCGCGCTGCATCTCGACGGCCGAACTGGCCGAGTGCTCGGCGCTGCCGGCGGCCTGATGCGTCACCTGGTCGATGCCGCCCATGGCCTGGGTGATCTCCTCGATCCCGGCGACCTGCTCGTCCGATGCCGTCGCGATGCCGCCCACCAGGTCGACCGCCTGCCCGGCGTTGCGGGACACCACGCCGAAGGCCGCGATGGTGCGCTCGACGATGGTGCTGCCCGCGTGGATGCGGCCCATGTTCGCCTCGATCTGCGCACCGGTGTCCCGGGCCGAATCGGCGGCGCGCCGGGCCAGGTTGCGGACCTCCTCGGCGACGACGGCGAAGCCCTTGCCGGCCTCGCCCGCCCGGGCCGCTTCCACCGCCGCGTTGAGCGCCAGCAGGTTGGTCTGGAACGCGATCTCATCGATGGTGCGGACGATGCCCTGGGTCTCCGCGCTGGCCGCGGTGATCTCGTTCATGGAGGCATCGAGGTCGGCCATGCTGCGGTCGGCGGTCGCGATGGCGCCGCTGATGCCCTGCATGAGCGTGTCGGCCTCGCGGGCGCTCGTCGCGTTGGTGCGGCTCTGGGCGTCCATCTGCTGGAGCGCGGCCGAGGTCTCCTCGACCGCCGCCGCCTGGCGGGTCGACCCCGAGGCCAGTTCGGCGCTGCTCTCCGTGACGCGATCGGACGCCTCGGTCAGCGTGCGGGCCGTGCCCGCGAGGCTCCTGATCATCTTCTCCAGCGCGCCGGCGATGCCGCGATGGATCAGCCAGCCCAGCGCCAGGCCGCCCAGGACGCCCGCCGCCACCAGGGCGATCTGCATCCAGAAAAGACGCTGGAAGGTGCCGCCGGCGGTGGTGCGCGCGGCGGTCGCCATGGCGGTTTCGATCCCCACCAGCGCGTCGAGGTGCTCGCGCAGGTCCTGGAACGCCACGGCGGCGTCGCCGAGGGCCAGGTCGAGGGCGAGGCGCCGCCCGGCGCGGGTGTCCTCGGCGCGCCCGTCCACGATCTGCCGGGACAGGTCCGACCACGCGGTCCAGGCCGTCTCGAACGCCGCGATGTCGTCCTGCATGCGCGGGTCGTGGGCGAGGGCGCGGTAGGCGTCCCACTCGGTCCGGGCGTCGGCGTGGCTGGTCTCGTACTCCGTCAGCAGGCGCTGGAAGTCGTCCGTGGCGGGATTCGCGAAGATCATCGAGCGCTCGGCCACGACCTGCCGGTGGACGTCGCGGTCGGCCGCGAGCAGATGCCCCAGGGCCGGCATGCGCTCGTCGGAGATGTCCACCAGGTTGTCGTAGATGCGCGCGCTGCCGAACAGGCCCTGGGCGCCGATCACGGCCGTGATCACGACCATGATCGCGAATCCGCCCGCCAGGCGCTGCCGGATGGTGATGTTGCCGAGTTTCGCCATGGTTCCGTTCCTGCTAGACGCCCGACTGCTCGACGGCGTCGACGTCGACACCGAAGGTGATGGCGCCGATCACGGTGTCGCCGTCGAAGACCGGCACCGAGACCTGCACCTGGTAGACCTGTGCGCTGTCGTCGAACT
This sequence comes from bacterium, assembly GCA_020440705.1. NCBI lineage: Bacteria > bacterium. The sequence goes on from JAGRNP010000110.1 coordinate 12,530, forward strand.
CGACCTCGTCGATGAACACGGCGCCCTGGCCCGCCGCGAAGGACTTCTGGAACTTGGCCTCGTCGCCCTGCCAGTAGTCGGACGTCTTGTCGCTCATGGCCACGTTGGCGCCCTGGTTGTCCATGACGAAGATCTCGGCGAACCAGGCGTTCTCCTCGACGAGCTGGGCCAGGTGGCGGCCGCAGGCGGAGTCCATGATCGCCTTCATGCCGTCGTCCAGACCGGCCGTGCCCCGCCACTCGGCGTCGCGGGCCTGGATCTGGTCGAGGGTGCGACCCTCGGCGTTGGCGGCCTTGACCGCCGCCACGATGACCGGGTCGTGGCCGTAGTCGGCCAGCTTGCCGTGGGCGAACGCGACGACCGACTGGGGGGCCGGCTCTCCGGCCAGGGCCGGCAGCGCGGCCAGGATCATCAGCGCGACGAGGGCGCAAGTGGTCAGCATGCGGGACATGGAACTCTCCTTGGCAGCGGGAACGCCGGGCGTCCACCGGGTCGGCGGGGCGCGCGTCCGGCGCGGTCCCGCGGGGGAGAGTGCTATCGTCTAGTATTAAGGTAGTCTTTAGAGGGATTCTCGGGGTCCCTGTGCGGGAGGTTTTTGCGAGAGATCTACTCCATGCGCCGCAATGAGTTGATATTTCTTGAAATCATACCATCCAACACCGGTTTCGTGCCGACTCGGCAGAAGATGCCGTCGCTCATCGGGCCCGGCCTGGCTGTCGGCAAGCCGCCGATCCCCGATCTGTTCGTCCCGGAGGTACTCCCCCTTCGATTCCCTCCGCCCGGGCCAGGATTCCGGCGGGCTCCCCCAAGACGGCCCCGGGGGCGCTCCCCGGGGCCGTCCGC
>JAGRNP010000111.1 GCA_020440705.1 bacterium
CGGCGCCCGGGTGCCGGGCGGCGTCTACCTGTGCCACGGCACCGAACCGAACCGCCAGCACTACGAGGTGCTCGGCCGCATCGCCGACGCGGCGCTCGTCCTCTACCAGGAGCGGTCGCCCCTGCCGGGCGACGCCGCCGAGGGCTAGCCCGTCGCGGGCCCGCACGCCGCCTTGTCCCGGCCCGGGCCAGACGCTAAGTTTCGAGGCGCCGCCCCGGCGGGGGCGGCCCGACCGCACCGGACCCCGCATCCGCAGGAGCGCCGCATGGATCATCCGCGCCGACCCGACGAGAAGCCGCTCGCCCGCCTCGAGCACACGTTCGAACCCTACCGCATCAAGGTCGTCGAGAAGATCGAGCGGGTCAGCCGCGACGAGCGCATCCGGCTGCTGAAGGAGGCGGGCTACAACGTCTTCAAGGTGCCGTCGCGGGCCATCTACGTCGACCTGCTCACCGACAGCGGCACCAGCGCCATGAGCGACATGCAGTGGGCCGCCCTGATGACGGGCGACGAGGCCTACGCCTACAGCCGCAGCTTCCAGGACTTCGAGGAGACCATCCGCGACATCTTCGGCTACCGGCATGTCATCCCCACGCACCAGGGACGCGCCGCCGAGGGCCTGCTCTTCGCCACGACCCTGCGCGAGGGTTCGGTCGTCCCCAACAACATCCATTTCGACACGACGCGGGCCAACGTCGAGCACCAGGGCGCCATCGCGCTCGACTGCATCGCCGACGCGGGCCTCGATCCGACCCTCGAGGCGCCGTTCAAGGGCGACATGAGCATCGCCAAGCTGCGCGCCGCGTTCGCGAAGTACGGCACGGGGCGCATTCCCTACGTGATGCTCACCATCACCAACAACAGCGGCGGCGGCCAGCCGGTGAGCCTGGCCAACATGCGCGAGGTCTCCGCCGTGTGCGCCGAGATGGGGGTGCCCCTCATCTTCGACGCCTGCCGCTTCGCCGAGAACGCGTGGTTCATCCAGCAGCGCGAGCCGGGCTACGCCGACAAGTCGATCAAGGAGATCTCGCGGGAGATGTTCGCCCTCGGCCAGGGCTGCACCATGAGCGCGAAGAAGGACGCGCTGGTCAACATCGGCGGCTTCCTGTGCCTCGACGACGACACCATGGCCATGAACGCCACCAACCTGCTCATCCTGCGCGAAGGGTTCCCCACCTACGGCGGCCTGGCCGGACGCGATCTCGCCGCGGTCGCCCAGGGCCTGCGCGAGGTCCTCGATCCGGACTACCTGGCCTACCGCATCGGGCAGGTGGCCCGCCTCGGCCGGCGCCTCGACGAACTGGGCGTGCCCTATCTGCGGCCGACCGGTGGCCACGCCGTCTACGTCGACGCCAGGCGCGCCCTGCCGCACATTCCGCAGCACGAGTTCCCGGCGCAGGTCTTCACCGCCGCGCTGTACGCCGAGGGCGGCGTGCGCGGGGTCGAGATCGGCAGCCTCATGTTCGAGCACCGCGACCCGGACACGGGGGAGATGGTCCATCCGGCCATGGAGCTGGTGCGTCTGGCGGTGCCGCGCCGCGTCTACACCCACACCCAGCTCGACTACGTGGCCGAATGCTGCGCCCGGGTCATGGCCCTCGGCGAACGCCTGCGGGGCCTGGAGATCATGTGGGAGCCCCCGGCCCTCCGCCATTTCACGGCGACCCTGCGGCCGGTCGGCGGCGGGGCCATGCTGCAGGAGGCCTAGGCTTGGCCGCCCCGGACATCGCCGGCGAGGGGTTTCCCGCCGACCTGTGGCCGGACGTGGCGCCCCGCGTGGCCCCGGCCCTCGTGCACCTGGAACTGGGGGCGAGCTTCAGCCGCGTCGTGCTGGCGGCCGACGACCTGCCCGGCGACGACGAGGCGTGGTACCGCCTGCTGCCGCCGCGGTCGAGCGGCGACGCGCCCGAACTGGTGCTCTCCTGCCACCCGGATTCGTTCTGCCGGCCGCGTCCGCTGCGCAGCACCGAATACCCGCCGCGGGCCATCTGGGAACAGCGGCGGGCGCCGCGCGACGACGAACCGGTGGAGCGCACCGAGTTCGCGGCCGCCCGGACCGACGCCTTCCTGCACCACCACCTGCTGACGCTGCGGGACCTCCTGGTCGGCGAGCTGGCGGACCGGGAGCTCCCGGCGCAGCGGGCCGAAGCCTTCGCCGCGGCCTGGGCGGTGACGGTCGACGGCCGGCTCGAACGGGCGGGGTGGCCGGGCTTTCCGCTGGCCGAGCGCCGGGCGCGGTTCTCGCGGCTGTTCAGCTCCGCGGGCATCATCCTGCCCGAGCACTGGCAGATCTTCCACGCCCTCTGGGACGGCGCCCTGGCCACCCGCAGGGACGTGGCGGCCATCGTCCGGCAGCTTCCGCGGCTGTGAAATCGGCCGCCGGCGGAGCCGGCGATAGGATTTGCTTTTTCGCGTCCGATGCCCCAATTTCATGGGGCTGAAGGCAACTGTTGACGGCACCCCCATCCGAACCTAGGATGACCGCTGCCGAATCGTCGCCCCGTGTCGGAAACTCCGGCGCATCGCGGAAAAAGGGCCGCTGGAAGTGACCCCGGCGGGGCCTTCCGGTTGCCGGTTGCCGCATTACCGCATGATGTCCGGCATCCCACCTGCCGGGCGCGCAAGATACCTATTTGGGAGGTTGGTTCATGTTCGGTGTTTCTTCCCCGCGTCGTTGGGTTTCCGCTTTGCTGCTGGGCCTGCTGGCTGTGACCCTGTTTGGCATGATCGGTTGCGGAGAAAAGGAAGCGGCGGACCCCTACGTCTTCGATTCGCTGCGTCGGATCACCCGCGGCGACACCCTGAGCCCGGGCTTCCTCTTCGAGATCGACGCGCCCGAGTTCGAGTACGTGCGCGGCAACACCGCGATCATCCGCGACGGCAACCTCCTGGAGTTCCTCGTGGCCGAGGATCTCGAGAACAACTACCGCAACCTCTCCGGTGCCCTGCTCGGCGTGAAGAAGACCTTCAGCCCGCAGCCCACCCACCTGGTGCTGCAGCGCGTCAAGCGCAACGGCATCGTCGAGGCCGACAGCCTGCCCGCGCCGAAGAGCTACGTGCTGCCCACGCTGATGCGCGCCGGCGCCGTCGACCTGGACACCCCGGGCGCCCCGCTGCCGGACATCGGCTGGAGCTCCAAGGAAATCAAGGAGGCCCGCGCCACCTACCTGCCGGAGAACGAGGGCGATCCCCTGAAGCCCGTGCAGAGCGGCATCGAGAACTTCGTGTACATGCCGCGCCACGACCTGGCCGACAGCGTGGCCATGAATCCGTCCGCCAAGGACTTCGCCTGGTACGCGGTCTTCCCCGAGGCGACGCTCGAGATCGTCGATCTCACCGACGGCGCCCAGTGGATGATGCACCTGCTCCTGGACAAGGACCTGCCGCTCATCGGTTCGTTCTCGCTCGTCAGCCTGAACGACAACTACCAGGAGCGGAAGATCGAGCACGAGGGTCTCGGTCGCGTGGTGGGCACGATGAAGATCAACTGGTTCAAGTACGGCAACACCTTCGTCCAGGCCAGCGAGGACGAGTAGCGCCGCACGCACCGAACAGGACGACCAGCGGAAGGGCCTCCCCGGCGGGGAGGCCCTTCGCGTTCACGGGACGGGGCAGGCGGGCGGCGTCAGACGAGGTACTCCATCAGGCGCGCGTCCCGCAGCACCGCCCGCGCCGAGATCTTCGTGTTCTTCTCGAGGCGGCTGGTCTTGAACTTGTTGGCCACGACGCCCACCATCACGCCGTGCTCGCCGGCCAGCAGCATCTCGGTCGCCTTGTGGCCGAGGCGGCTGGCCAGGATGCGGTCGTAGGCCGACGGCGAACCGCCCCGCTGCACGTGTCCGAGCACGACCATGCGCACCCCGCGCGAGAGGCGTTCCCGCAGTTCGAAGGTGACGTACGAGGCCTTGCCGGCGCCCTCGGCGACGATGATGATCGCGTGCTGCTTGCCCCGCTCGTAGCCGTCGGCGATGCGCCGCGCCACGTCGTCGATGTTGTAGGGCACCTCCGGCAGCAGCACCTCCTCGGCGCCGGTGGCGATGGCCGTCTGGGCCGCGAGCAGGCCGTACGAGCGCCCCATGACCTCGATGACGAAGATGCGGCCGTGGCTGGTGGCCGTGTCGCGCACCTTGTCCACCGCGTCGATGGCCACGTTCAGGGCCGTGTCGAAGCCGATGCTGATGTCGGTCCCGGGAATGTCGTTGTCGATGGTGGCGGGCACCCCGACCACGGGCAGGCCGAACTCCTTCTCGAGCTTGGTGGCGCCCCGGAACGAGCCGTCGCCCCCGATGACCACCATGCCGTCGAGCTTGAGGCCCTTGAGCGTCTTGCCCACGGGGGCCGCCCCGGCCGCGGTGGCGAACTCCGGATAGCGGAAGGTGCGCAGGAAGGTGCCGCCCATGTGCAGGATGCCGCTCACGTCGTGGGGCGTGAGCTCGACGTGGTCGTTCTCCGCGAGACCGAGCCAGCCGCGCCGGATGCCGATCACCTGGACCCCGTGCCGCGACGCCGTCCGCACGACGGCCCGCACGGCCGGGTTCATGCCGGCCGAGTCGCCGCCGCCGGTCAGTACTCCGATGCGCTTCATTGCGATTCCTCACTCCCGGTCGAGTTGCGGGCGCGTCGCTGCTCGTGCCAGCGGCGGATGCGCGCCATGCGGTCGGCCAGCTCGGCCTCGAAGCCGCGCGAGCCGGGTTCGTAGAAGACGGCGCCCTGCAGCGCCTCCGGCAGGCAGTTCATCTCGCCGACGCCCGCCTCGGTGTCGTGGGCGTAGACGTAGCCGTCGCCGTGGCCGAGGGACTTCATCAGGCGGGTCGGCGCGTTGCGCAGATGCAGGGGGACGGGCGGGTTGTGCCCCCGCGCGACCTCCCGCTTCGCCTGCTTGTAGCCCTTGTACAGGGCATTGCTCTTGGGCGCAAGCGCCATGTAGACCACGGCCTCGGCCAGGGCCAGTTCACCCTCGGGCAGCCCGATGAAGTGCACGGCGTCGCGGGCCGCGAGGGCCACCGCCAGGGCGTGCGGATCGGCGAGTCCGATGTCCTCGCTGGCGAAGCGCACCACGCGCCGCGCCACGTAGAGCGGGTCCTCGCCGCCCTCGAGCATGCGGGCCAGCCAGTACACGGCCGCATTCACGTCGCTGTTGCGCATGCTCTTGTGCAGGGCCGAGATGATGTTGAAGTGCTCCTCGCCGCCCTTGTCGTAGCGGGCGGCGCGGGTCTGGATGTAGCGCGTCACCCGCGCCGCGTCCACCGGGTCGTCGGCCGTCGCGCCCGCGCCGTCGGCGGTGGCGGCCAGCGCGACGGTCTCGAGCTGGCCGAGGGCCGCCCGGGCGTCGCCCTCGCTCATCGCGGCGAGCAGGTCCAGGGCGTCGTCGGCCAGGTTCACCGCGCCGGCGAGGCCGCGCCCATCGGCGAGGGCCCGCTCGAGCAGGTCCCGGACGTCGGCCGGGGCGAGGGGCGACAGCACGAACAGCCGCGTGCGCGAGATGAGCGCGCTGTTCACCTCGAAGCTCGGGTTCTCGGTCGTGGCCCCGATCAGGGTCACGTCCCCGCGCTCGACCCAGGGCAGCAGCGCGTCCTGCTGGGCCTTGTTGAAGCGATGGATCTCGTCGAGGAAGAGGATCGTGCGGCGGCCGGTGGCGCGCTTCAGCTTCTCGGCCTCGGCCATGACGGCCTTGAGCTCCTTCGAGCCCACGGCCACGGCGCTGAACTCCAGGAAGCGCGCGCCGGCGTGTCCGGCCACGAGGCGCGCCAGGGTCGTCTTGCCGCAGCCGGGCGGTCCCCACAGCAGCAGGGAGGGGAGCTGGTCGCCGTCGAGGAGCAGGCGCAGGGGACCGCCGGGCCCGACCAGGTCGGACTGGCCGACGACCTCGTCCAGGCGCACCGGACGCATGCGGTCGGCCAGGGGCGCGTCCGCCGGCGGCGGCGTCGCGTCCCCGTCGGCGGGGTCTCCGGGATGGAACAGGTCGGCGCTCATGGGGGCCAGTCTAACGCCGAACGGCCCTGCGGCCAAGGGAAGCCCGCGCCGGGACCCGTGTTGACGGCGGGCGCGGGGCCGACTAACCTTTAGCGCCCCTTCGGGATTGGCAAGGCGGGCGACGGAACGCCCCGCACCGGAACGGCAAGGAGCAACCATGGCGACGGCCATCCTCATCATCCTCGACGGCGTCGGCGTGGGCGGAGCCCCCGACGCCGCGGCCTACGGCGACGCCGGCAGCGACACCCTCGGCAACATGGCCCGCGTCGTGGGGGGCCTCGACCTGCCCCACCTGGCCGGTCTCGGCCTCGGCAACGTGCACGCGGTGGACGGCGTGGCGCCGGTCGCTTCCCCGCGGGCGTCCTGGGGACGCCTGCAGGAAGTGAGCGCGGGCAAGGATTCGACGACCGGTCACTGGGAGCTGATGGGCCTGGTCACCGACGTCCCCTTCCCGACCTATCCGGACGGCTTCCCGCCGGAGATCCTCGCGGAGTTCACGCGCCGCACCGGGTACGGCGTCCTGGGCAACAAGGCCGCCAGCGGCACCGCCATCATCGCCGAGCTGGGCGATGAGCACCGCGCCAGCGGGAAGCTCATCGTCTACACCTCGGCGGACAGCGTCTTCCAGATCGCGGCCCACGACGAGGTGTGCGACATCGACGAGCTGTACCGGGTGTGCGAGATCGCGCGCGCGATGCTCGTGCCGCCCCACCAGGTCAGCCGCGTCATCGCCCGGCCCTTCACCGGCGCTTCCGGCGCCTACACCCGCACGCCCCTGCGGCACGACTACTCCGTCGATCCGCCGACGGGCCTGCTGCTGCCCGTGCTCACCGGTCACGGCGTCCACGTGGCCTCGATCGGCAAGATCTATGACCTCTACAACGGCGCCGGCATCGCCGAGAGCCACACCAGCCGCAGCAACGCGGAGGGCATGGCGCGCCTCGACGAGCTGTACGCGGGCGGCACCCCGGACTCGGACCGCCTGATCCTCCTGAACCTGGTCGACTTCGACATGCTGTGGGGCCACCGCAACGACCCGGCCGGCATGAAAGAGGGCCTCGAGGTCTTCGACCGCTGGCTCGGCCCCTTCCTCGCGGCCATGCGTGCGGGCGACCTGCTGCTGATCACCGCCGACCACGGCAACGACCCGACCACGCCGAGCACCGACCACAGCCGCGAGCACGTGCCCCTGCTGGCCTTCCACGCCGGACACGAGAACGGCATCGGGCTCGGCCTGCGCGAGGGCTTCATGGACGTGGGCGCCACCCTGGCCGCCTACTTCGGCGCGCCGGCGCCGGCCAAGGGGCGCAGTTTCTGGAGCGAGTTGCCCGGGGGAGGAAACGCATGAACCCCGATCTGCAGGAACTCGTGACCGCGGCCCGCGACGAGCGGTCCCACAGCTACTCGCCCTACTCGGGCTTCCGGGTCGGCGCCGCCCTGCGCGGCGCGTCGGGCCGGATCTACCTGGGCACCAACGTCGAGAACGCCAGCTTCGGCCTGGCCATCTGCGCCGAGCGCTCGGCGGTGGTGCAGGCGGTCTCGGCGGGCGAGACGTCGTTCACCGGCATCGCGGTGTGCGCCGACGGGCCGGCGCCCACCGCCCCGTGCGGGGCCTGCCGCCAGGTGCTGCTCGAGTTCGCACCGGACATGCCGGTCGTCCTCGCGGGCGAGGACGGCCTGGCCGGCGAGCTCATCGAGACCACCGTGGCCGCGCTCATGCCGCACGCCTTCTTCGACTTCCGCGACCAGCTGCAGGCCCGCCGCGACGAGGGGGACGACCGGTGAACATCCTGGAGATCATCGAGGCCAAGAAGAGGGGCGAGGAGCTCGACGAGGCGCGCATCCTGCACGTGGTCAACGGCTTCACCGACGAGTCGATCCCGCGCTACCAGATGGCGGCCTTCCTCATGGCGGTCTGGTTCCGCGGCATGACCGCCGCCGAGACGGCCTGCCTCACCGGCGCCATGCTGCGCAGCGGCGAGGAGCTGGACACATCGGGGCTGTCGGCGCCCTCGGCCGACAAGCATTCGACCGGCGGTGTCGGCGACAAGGTGAGCCTGCTGCTGGCGCCCCTGGCGGCGGCCTGCGGCCTGAAGGTGCCCATGCTCTCCGGGCGCGGGCTGGGCCACACCGGGGGCACGCTGGACAAGCTCGAGGCCATCCCCGGCTACACCATCCACATGGACAACGCCCGCTTCCTCGGCCTGGTCGAGGAGATCGGTTGCGCCATCGTCGGGCAGAGCGGCGCGATCGCCCCGGCCGACGGCCGCATCTACGCCCTGCGCGACGTCACCGCGACGGTCGACTGCGTGCCCCTGATCACGGCCTCGATCATGTCGAAGAAGCTGGCCGCCGGTCCGCGGACGATCGTCATCGACCTGAAGACGGGCAGCGGCGCCTTCATGCGCGACCTCGCCAAGGCTCGCGAGCTGGCCACGGCCCTGGTCGCCGTGGGCCAGGCCTACGGGCGCCGCATGAGCGTGATCTTCTCGGACATGGACCAGCCCCTCGGCCGCGCCATCGGCCACGCCAACGAGACGCTGGAGGCCTTCGCGGCCCTGCGCCCGGGCCACCGCGCCACGGCACCCGCCGACCTCGTGGCCCTGACCGAGGACCTGGTGGCGGACATGGTGCGGGTGGCCGGCCTGGCGCCCGATCACCCGTCGGCCCTCGCGGTCGTGCGCGAGGCCTGGGATTCCGGGGCGGCCCACGACCGCATGCTCGCCTGGGTGGCGGCCCAGGGCGGGCGGCTGGACCCCGCCCGCGACGACTACGGCCTGACCGTCGCGCCCGTCGCCCACGAGCTGGTCGCCGACCGCGACGCCTGGCTGGCGGGGACCGACTGCCGCCAGATCGGGCTGGCCCTCGCCGACATGGGCGGAGCCCGGCGCCGGGTCGAGGATCCGCTCGACCTCGCCGCCGGCATCACCTTCCACCCGGCCATCGGCGATCGCCTGCGCGTCGGCGATCCCATCGCCACCTTCCACGCGACCGACGCCGCCCAGGCGCAGGCGGCGGCCTCCCGTGTGGCCGCGGCCCTGTCCTGGTCCGAGACCGAGGTGCCGGCCCGGGATCTCGTCCTGGACCGCCTGGAGTAGGGGGCGCCATGCTGATCCTCGCCGCGATCCTCTGCGTCGGCGTGGGCCTCGCCCACACCATCCTGGGCGAGCGCTACATCCTGGTGCGCCTGTTCCGCCGGACCGACCTGCCGCATCTCTTCGGCGACGACGTCTTCACCCGCCGCACCCTCCGCTTCGCCTGGCATCTGACCACCGTCGCCTGGTGGGGTTACGCCGCCCTCCTGGTCGGCCTGGCCGTCCCCGACGCCGAGCCCCGCACGCTGATCCGCTGGACCGTGGCCGGCGTCTTCGCGACCCACGCCCTGCTCACCCTCATCGCGTCCCGCGGCCGCCACCTCGCCTGGCCCGTCTTCGCCGCCATCGCCCTCCTCGCCCTCTTCACCAAGTGACGCCCGCCTCTCCGCCGCGACGGCGGTCCAGGCACCCGCACACAGAGACGCGCCCGATGCGTTGGAGGCGAAGCCGACCGCATCGGGCGCGTCTCTGTGTGCGGGTGCCTAGAACTCGTCGTCGTCCGAAGAGTCGAGCGTCTGGAAGTCCTTGGAGACGCCCTCGAAGTCGTGCAGCTGGCCGCCGTGGAGGTCGCAGATGTCCTGGGGGAAGAACTGGGGGAGGAAGACCTCCTGCGCCGTCGAGTCGCAGCCGGCGGTGGCGAGCATGCCGCTGTGCAGGCAGATGGTCTCGTCGATGATGCCCGGCGGCCGCACGAAGGGCTCGTCGCCCTTCTGGTCGGTGATCTTGCCCATGAACTTGGCCCACACGGGCAGGGCCATGCGCGCGCCGGTGGCGCCGCGGCCCATGGGGTTGGCCTGGTCGAAGCCGACCCAGACGCCGCCGCAGAAGCTGGGGGTGAAGCCGCAGAACCAGGCGTTGGTGCTCTCGTTGGTCGTGCCCGTCTTGCCGGCGCCGGTCTTGGTGAAGCCCCGCCAGCGGGCGCTCACGGCGGTGCCCTCGAGAATGGTCGTCGTCAGCAGGTTGGTCATCATGTAGGCCTCGGCCGGATCGAGGGCCTCGCGCTGGTCGATCCGGGCTTCGTAGAGGATCTCGCCCTCGGCCGACTCGACCCGCGTGATGAGGTGCTGCTTCGTGGCGACGCCGTGGTTGGCGAAGGCGCTGTAGGCGGCGACGACCTCCTTCAGCGTCACCTCGCCGGCGCCCAGGAACAGGGCCGGCACCCGGGGCAGCTCCGACGTGAAGCCGAGCTTGCGCACGTTCTCCAGCACCGGCGCGAGGCCGAAGTCCTGGTAGAGCTTGGCCGTCGGCGTGTTCACGGAGCGCGTCAGGGCGTAGCGCAGGGTCATCGGCCCCTGGAAGCGGCCGCTGAAATTCTTGGGCCGCCAGAGGCTGACGCCGGTGTCGAGCACGAAGGGCGTGTCCATGAGGATCGAGCTGGTCATGTACCCGTGCTGCAGCGCCGTCAGGTAGACGATGGGCTTGAAGATCGAGCCGGGCTGCCGGCTCGCCTGGATGGCCATGTTCCACTTGTAGTCGTCGAAGCTGCGCCCGCCGACCATGCCGAGGATGGCACCCGTGCGCACGTCCTGGAGCAGCGCCGCCCCCTGCAGGTACTCGAGCTTCTCCGGCCGCGCGCCGACCGTCACGAGCGAATCGTAGCGGGCCTTGGTCATGTCGTAGCCGCGGGTCTTCTCCTCGGCGGCCAGATGCTCCTCGAGCGCCTCCTCCATCCAGATCTGGTACTGGGGAACCAGGGTGGTCCACACCCTCAGGCCGTCCTTGTAGAGACGGGTGGCGCCGTACTGGGCCTCCAGATCCTGGCGCACCTCCTCGACGAAGTACGCCGCGAAGCCGCCCTGGCCGCGGCCCCGGCTGCCGTCGTCGACGGGATGCACCTCGGTGGCGCCGATGGCTTCGGCCTCCGGACGGCCGAGGTAGCCCGCGCTGATCATGGTCTCGAGCACCGTCGCCCGCCGCTTGTAGGCCAGGTCGAGATGCTTGAGGGGCGAGTAGGCCTCCGGGCGCTGGATCATGCCGGCGATCATGGTGCACTCGGCGGGCCCGAGTTCCCACACGTCCTTGGCGAAGAAGGTGTGGGCCGCCGCCTGCACGCCGTAGGCGCCCTTGCCGAGGTAGATCTGGTTGAGGTACATGGCCAGGATCTCGTCCTTGGTGTAGATGGACTCGATCTGGGCCGCGACGATCCACTCGCGGAACTTGCGCGTGATGCGCTTCTGGCTCGGCAGCAGCTTGGGGAAGAGGTTGCGCGCGAGCTGCTGGGTCAGCGTCGAGGCGCCCGGACTCGCGCTCGAGGTCAGGTTGATCCAGACGACGCCCACGAGGCGCCGCAGGTCGATGCCGTAGTGGTCGTAGAAGCGGCGGTCCTCCACCGAGATCACGGCCTGCTGCAGGGCGACCGGGATCCGGCTGAGCGGCACGATGGTCCGGTTCTCCGTGTAGAACTCGCGCAGGGTGTCGCCGTTGGCGGCGAAGATGACCGTCTTGACCGAGGGCTCGATCGACTGCAGGGCGTCGAGGGAGGGGAGGTCGCGGGAGAGGTAGTCGACCCCGACGATGGTTCCGGCCAGGGTCAGGACGAACATCCCGGCCAGGGCCAGGAGCATGCCCCGGACGACCCGGCGGGGAATCGTGTAGTTCAAGAGTCGGATCATGGCGCCTCCGTGCCTGCCGCAAAACCTGCCCGTGGGGCGGGAGTTCCCGGTCGTCCCGCCCGCCGGACGCCGCACCATAACACCCGCGCGGCGGTCCGGGCCAGTCCCGATCGCTAAGATCGGGTCCCCGGCCGGGCTTGTCCAGCCCCGCGGCGGCCCTCCCGCACCCAGCAAGGGAGCGGCCAGTCCAGCCGCTGCGGTCGCCTGGCGCAGAATGCGGCCCGCAACGGTCCCCGGGGACGTCGCCGCCACGCCGGATTCCGGGGCCCGGCCGCCGTCGTGTCCCCCCGACCACAGGGTGAATGTGTCGCCCCGGACCGCCCCCCGGACCGTCCAGGCCATTGGGAAATGGCTGATTACGGGAGTCTGGGGCCTGTTTGAAGGGTCTTGTCAAAAAAATGAAAAAAAAGGGATTTTCTTTTTGACAGTGGTCACCGATGGGTATAACTTGCGCCCCCGTTGCCCGGGTGACGGCTGCAAGGCCTGACTCGGGTAATCGCTTCCCGGCCACGCTTTTCGGAGCGCGGGGGAAGCGGCTCGGAGCCGAAAAAAATTCAACTTTCTGGTTGACATGTTTTTCGCGCCTGAGTATCTTGCTTCTCCTGCCCGCGAGGGCAGACCAGCGGCAACGACTGCTCGGTTCAGATCTTTGACAACAGAATAGCGTGCGATGGCCCGAATGCAATTCCGAGTCATCCCGAAACGATGAGGCCGCTTCGGTGGTCGCAGCGTGTCGTCGATGACTGTTTTAATTTGCGAAAAACAGGAGCGAATCCTGTTGTTGATTTTTGACAACGGAGAGTTTGATCCTGGCTCAGAACGAACACTGGCGGCGTGGATTAGGCATGCAAGTCGAACGAGAACGGACCCTTCGGGGTCTTAGTACAGTGGCGAACGGGTGAGTAACGGGTGGAAAACCTGCCCTTCAATGGGGGATAACAGTTCTAACGAGCTGCTAATACCGCATACGACCTTCTGATCGCATGATCGGAAGGTGAAAGGTGGCCTCTCTTTGAAGCTGCCGTTGAAGGATGGTTCCGCCTCCCATTAGCTTGTTGGTGGGGTAATGGCCTACCAAGGCGACGATGGGTAGCCGGCCTGAGAGGGTGTCCGGCCACACTGGGACTGAGATACGGCCCAGACTCCTACGGGAGGCAGCAGTCGAGAAGCTTCCGCAATGGGCGAAAGCCTGACGGAGCGACGCCGCGTGAGTGAAGAAGGCCCTATGGGTTGTAAAACTCTGTCAGATTGGGAAGAAAGCATGGCGGTTAATACCCGCCGTGTGTGACGGTACCATCAGAGGAAGCACCGGCTAACTCCGTGCCAGCAGCCGCGGTAATACGGAGGGTGCGAGCGTTAATCGGAATTACTGGGCGTAAAGCGCGCGTAGGCGGTTTGTTAAGTCGGATGTGAAAGCCCCGGGCTCAACCTGGGAATTGCATACGATACTGGCCGACTAGAGTACGAGAGAGGGAGGTAGAATTCCACGTGTAGCGGTGAAATGCGTAGATATGTGGAGGAATACCGGTGGCGAAGGCGGCCTCCTGGCTCGATACTGACGCTGAGGTGCGAAAGCGTGGGTAGCAAACAGGATTAGATACCCTGGTAGTCCACGCCGTAAACGATGTCTACTAGCCGTTGGGAGAC
>JAGRNP010000112.1 GCA_020440705.1 bacterium
TCCACTCGAAGGACTCGAAGCCGTCGACGACGACCTCGGCCGGCGGTGGCAGGTTCCGAATGGCGTTGCAATGGAACAGGATGCAGTGCCTGGCGAGGCGGGCGACGTGGCGGTTGACGGTTTCGGGGCTGACGGCGAGGTCGCGGGCGATCTGGCGGTTGGCCATGCCGCCGACGGTGCGCATGAAGATGCGGGCGTCGAGGTCGGGGCGTTTTTGCCAGTAGGTGGTGGAGAAAGTCTGGGTGCTGAAGCTGCGGCGGCAGTGCTTGCAGAGGAACCGCTGGATACGTCTGCCGTCGGAGTGTCGCCGGAAGGTGCCGATCTTCTTGTAGGGCCAGGGCTCGACGGAGTCGTTGTGGTGCAGGCACTTGGGGTTGGGGCAGAAGGGAGGGGCCCAGTTCGGGTGGCGGGTTTGGTCTGCACTCATGCAGAGTGGAAGGCAATGGTCGGACCAGGCACATTCTCAAAGGCACAACCGATGAGAAAAGGGGCGGCCGTGGCCGCCCCCGCAGGCGCGTGGCGAGAGTTTCCCGACGGGCCGCTAGACGCCCACGACCTCGGCGCTGATGCCGAGATCGCGCACCATGCCCGCGATCTCCTCGGTGTAGACCGGATTCATGACCAGGACCAGACGCACGTCGCGGCCGGCGAGGTCGGCCGGCGCCACGATGGGATGCCCGGTGCCCGCCACGTGCTTGCCCCGCTTCTCAGGGTTGATGTCGACGGGGAGGCACAGGTCGGCGTCGGCGCCCATCAGGTTCAGGAAGGTGACGCCCTTCGAGCCGGCGCCCCACACCGCGACCTTGCCGCCCGCGGCGCGCACGGCCGCGAAACGTTTGCGCCAGTGCTCGAGCAGCTCCTCGAGCTGGGTCGACAGGCCCTCGGCCAGGGCGACGAGTTCGGCGGCGCCGGGCACGGGCGACAGGTCGGCCCCGTCGCTGCCGGCCTCGCCGTCGGCCGCCGCCTCGAGGCAGAGGAACTGGCCGCCGAAGGTCTCCCAGGTGCGCGTGACCCGCAGCCCCGCCCGCACGAAACAGGCCGCCAGGCTCGTGCCGCAGAAATAGCTCACGTGCTCGTAGATGAAGTCCCAGACCCCGCCGTCCCGCAGGCTGTAAAGGGAGTTGGGCACCTCGAAGAAGATCACGGCCCGCGAGGATTCGGTCAACGCCCCGCGCATGCCCTGCAGGAAGGGCACGGGCGTCTCGATGTGCTCGAGGGCGTGCCGGCAGCAGACGAGGTCGGCGGGCTTGCCGAAGGGGCGCGCCCCGAAGTACTCGCCGCGGATCGTCACGTTCGGCGCCACCGCTTCGCCCCGGTAGCTCGGATCGAAGCCGATGCCGGTCGTGCCCGGGTCGACGCAGACCATCTTCAGGAAATCGCCCTGGCCGCAGGCGATCTCGACCACGGAGCCGCCGTCCACGTCGTGGCGCTCGCGCAGGTCACGGGCCAGCTCCTCGGCGTAGGACTGGAAGCGCGGCGAGTGGTGCAGCGAGTTCTCGTAGTTCTCGGCGTACTTCACCCGCTCGATGTCGAAGGCCAGGTTGAAGACATGGCCGCAGGCGCCGCAGATGCCGAGGTCGAGGTCGCCCCGGGGCGCGCTGCGGGCGCCGTCCGCGTCGTCCCACATGATGTTGCAGAAGACGGGCACCTCGGGCAGCAGCAGGAACCGGCGCACGTCGGCGGCGCCGCAGGCCAGGCAGGTCCGGGCGGCGTCGCTCATGAGCCCTCTCGCACGGTCTCGAGCCCGTCGTCGATGGCGAACATGCGCGGGTTCAGGCCGCGCTTGGCCAGGTCGAGGGTGATCTCTTCCTTGTAGATCGGGTTCATGACGATCACCGCATCGGGCTGCAGTTCGACCAGGTCGTCCGGGCCGAGGATGCGGTGACCGGTGCCCGGCATGAAGTAGCCGTGCCGGTGCGGGTTGATGTCGACGGCGCCGGCGATCTCGTCCTGCAGGCCGAGGGTCGTCAGGAACGACACGCCCTTGGAGCCCGAGCCCCAGATGACCGTCTTCTTCCCCTGGGCGTGCAGCTCGCCGAGGCGCTTGCCCCAGAACTCGAGCTGGCGCCGGAAGAGGTCGGGAAACTCGGCGACCCAGCGCTTGAGCTGGTCGAGTTGGTCGGCCGGGACGTCGGCGCTGCGGCCGGTGTCGCGGGTCGTCGCCGCGATGGTCAGGTACTGGTCGCCGTACTCGACGCCGCACTCGACCGGGAAGAACCCGGCCCCGCTGAACAGGCGGGTCAGGGAGACGGGCGTGAAGTACGAGCAGTGCTCGTAGTAGACGTCCTCGAAGGCGCAGTCGGTGAGGATGCGCATGGCCTCGGGAATCATGAAGAAGATGTCGGCCTCGCGGTCGCCCTGGGCCGCACGCACCATCTTCATGAAGTCGAGGGTGGCCGGGATGTGTTCGAGGGTCATCTTGCAGCAGACGAAGTCGGCCGCGGTGTCGGTGCACTTCTCGGTGTAGAAGTCGGCCACGAAACTGACGTTCTCGCCCGGCGCCGGGGCGTGGCGATCGGCGCGGTAGCCCGGATCGTAGCCCACGCCGTTGTTGCGCCCGTTCTCGCACAGCAGCAGCAGGAACTCGCCCTTGCCGCAGCCGATCTCGAGCACGTCGCGCCCCTCGAGGCCGAAGCGCGCGATGACGCGGTCGGCCAGGTCGCGGTGGAACTTCTGGAAGGTCGGCGAGAAGCCCTGGGTCTCCTCGTAGCGGCCGGAGTACTCGGTCAGCTTCTCGTCGAAGCTCGTGTTGCCCACGAAGCCGCACTCGCCGCAGAAGCCGAGAGTGATGTCCCCCTTGGGGTAGTTCACGGCCTCGTCGCGCGTCTCGAGCAGGATGCAGCTGTTGGTCGGCACGCCGCGGGCCTCATGGAAGATCTCCATGGTGCCCTGTCGGCAGTTCGGACAGGTGATGGCGTCGGACATCGCTTCGTTCCCTTCTCAGACGACGTGCGGCGTGGGCACGGGGATGATGAACTTGCCGCCCGCGGCGCGGAAGTCCTGCTCCTGGGCGAGGATCTCCTTCTCCAGGTTCCAGGGCAGCAGCAGCACGTAGTCCGGCTGCTCGGCCAGGATGCGGTCGTGGGCCACGATGGGCACCTTCTGCCCGGGCATGTAGCGGCCCTGCTTGTGGACGTTCTTGTCGGCGACGAAGTCGATCAGCTCGGTGCCGATGCCCACGTAGTTGATCATGGTGCTGCCCTTGGCGGCGGCCCCATAGGCCACGATCTGCTTGCCGTCGGCCTTGAAGCCGCGCAGCATCGCCAGCAGGTCGACCTTCAGCTGCGCGACGCGGCGGCTGAACTCGCGGTAGTAGTCGATGCGATCCAGGCCCAGCTCCCGTTCCTCGGCGAGCAGCGTCTTCACGCTGTCCAGCGGCGCGTCGGTCTTCTCGATGAAGAGGCGCAGCGAACCGCCGTGGATGGGCAGGCGCCAGCAGTCGTTCAGGTACAGCCCGTGTCGGCGCAGCAGGTGGTCGACCGCCGTCACCGAGAAGTAGCACAGGTGCTCGTGGTAGATGGTGTCGAACTCGCAGTGGTCGATGAGGTCCCGCAGGTAGGGGAACTCGATGACCGCCATGCCCTCCGGCTTCAGGGCGGCCGCGATGCCGGCCACGAAGCCGTTGGTGTCGGCCACGTGGGCCAGCACGTTGTTGGCGTGGATGATGTCGGCCTGCTTGCCCTCGGCCGCCAGCCCCTCGCCCACCGCCTTGCCGAAGAAGGCCGCCCGGCTGGGCACGCCGATCTTCTCGGCCGCCTCGCACAGGGCCGGCACCGGGTCGATGCCCAGGACGGGGATGCCGTTCTCGACGTAGTTCTTGAGGAGGTAGCCGTCGTTGCTCGCGAGCTCGATGACGAAGCTGTCGCCCGTCAGGCCGCGCCGTTCGATCAGCTCGAGCACGTTCTTCCGCGAGTGCTCCAGCAGGTAGGTGCTGAAGGACGAGAAGTAGGGATAGTCCTCGTCGAAGAGCATCTCGGGGTCGACCGTCTCGAGGATCTGCACGAGCGAGCACTCGGGGCAGAAGGCCACCTCGAGGGGAAAGGTCGGCTCGGGCTCGTTCAGCTGGCGCTCGTAGAGCATGCGGTCGGCCAGGGGCGTGATGCCCAGGTCCAGCACCGGCTCGAGGTGGTCGTGGCCGCAGCTGCGGCAGACGGCGTCGTTTCGGCTCATCCGTTCGTTCTCCCGTGATGGTTCAGGTTCGCGGCCGCCGGACGGGCTGCCCGTCCGGCGGCATCTCGTCCGTCTGCCGGCTACTTGCCGGTCCAGCGCAGCGTGTTGTCCAGGCGACCGCCGTCGAGCAGCTGCTTGACGTGGCCGATGCGCTTGAAGCGCGGCCCCTCGAAGTCCTCGAGGGTGATGCCCACGCGCTTGTAGGCCTCGTAGAGCTGCTCGACGCCGCGGCGCACGGTCCACTGGGGCTTGAAGCCGTGGATGGTGCGCGACAGCAGGTTGCAGTCCACGCGGTAGCAGCGCTTGTCCGGCTCCGCGCCTTCGGCGAAGCCGATCTCGCAGTTCGGCACCACGTCGTGGACGATCTCCGCCACCTCGCGGATCTGGTAGTTCTCGCTGGTGGTGCCCACGTTGAAGGCCTTGTTGTGCACGAGTTCGCGGTCGGCCTCGAGCAGGGCCACGTAGGCGCGCCCGATGTCCTCGACGTGCACCAGCGGCCGCCACGGCGTGCCGTCGCTCTTGAGGTGCACCTCGCCGGTGGTGAAGGCCCAGGCGGTGAGGTTGTTCACCACGAGGTCGAAGCGGATGCGCGGCGACATGCCGTAGGCCGTCGAGGCGCGCAGGAACGTCGGGCTGAAGTCGTCGCTCGCCAGGGGCGCCACGTCGCGCTCGACCTCGACCTTCGACACACCGTAGGGCGTGACCGGGTTGAAGCGGGCGTTCTCGTCGAGGAAGTCCTGGCCGCCGCCGCCGTAGTTGCTGCACGAGCTGGCGAAGAGGAAGCGGCCGACGCCGGCCTCCTTCGCGAGCTTCGCCAGGCGCAGGGAGCCCTGGTGGTTGATGTCCTCGGTGAGCGACGGGTTGTAGTCGCCGAGGGGATCGTTGCTGAGACCCGCCAGATGGATGATCGCGTCGTAGCCCCGCACCAGGTCGATGTCCGCCTCGCGGACGTCGCCGATCGTCTCGGGGATGTCGGCGATCTCGCCGTCGAAGGTGCAGGCGCGGAACAGGTCGGTGTCCAGGCCGTGGACCTCGTGGTCGTGGTCGAGCAGCAGGGGCACCAGCACGGTGCCGATGTAGCCGCGGTGGCCGGTCACGAGAACTTTCATGTCGTCAAACCTCGGGTGGGGTGGGCGCCGGGTCGTCCCCGGCGCGGATTCGGATCTGCTACCACTTCTTCCAGGGCGGATTGCCGCCGTCCCACAGCTTCTGCAGGATGTGCTTCTCGCGCAGCGTGTCCATGCACTGCCAGAAGCCCTCGTGCTTGTAGGCCATCAGCTGGCCGTCGCCGGCCAGGCCCTCCATGGGGGCCTGCTCGAACATGGTCGGGTCGCCCTCGATGTAGTCGTGCACGCCGGGCTCCAGCACGAAGAAGGCCCCGTTGATCCAGCCCTCGGCCGTCTGGGGCTTCTCGGTGAAGCACTCGACCCGGTCGCCCTCGAACTCGATGTGGCCGTAGCGGGCGGGCGGGCGGGCGGCGGTCAGGGTCGCCAGCTTGCCATGGCCCTGGTGGAACTCGAGCAGCCTGTCCAGGGGCACGTCGGACAGGCCATCGCCCCAGGTGAGCATGAACGTGCCCTCGCCCAGCCACTTCTGCAGGCGCTTGATGCGGCCGCCCGTGCCGGTGGTCATGCCGGTCTCGACCAGGTGCACCGTCCAGTCCGGGCGATGGTCCTCGTAGGTCATCACATCGCCCGAGTTGGTCTTGACGGTCATGTCGCCGCCCAGGCTGCCGTAGTCCCGCATCCAGCGCTTGATGTAGTCGCCCTTGTAGCCCAGGGCCACCACGAACTCGTTGTGCCCGTAGTGGGCGTAGGTGCGCATGATGTGCCAGAGGATCGGCAGGCCGCCGATCTCGACCATGGGCTTGGGCCGGATCTCGGTCTCTTCGGCCAGGCGGGTGCCCATGCCTCCGGCGAGAATGGCGACGACGGGTTTCCGGGCCATCGGGGTCGGTCCTTTCAGGTCTCGGCGAGACCGGTTCGGCTTGCGGACGGGATGGCGGCGAGAAGGGGCCGACCGGGACGCTGTTTTCAGCTCCGGACGACGCGCTTTCCTCCACGACCACGAACCTGCCGATTCGTGGCTCCCCTGTGACGATTCCCGGCGGGCATCGTAACTCAACTCGTTTGGAATCGCCATTGTAACACGATCCCGGCCGCCGGAACAACAAAAACAATGTTTTGTACGTAAATTTTACGTTTTGATATTTTCGGCCAACGAAACCGGAAGTTGAGCCTACGGTACGAGCACCAGTTTGGTCACGGCGCGGGCCGGCCGTCCGGCGGCCACATAGGCCAGTTCGGCCAGGTAGAGACCGCCCGGCTGGGGTCGACCGGCGTCGTCCTCGCCGCTCCACAAGGCCACCAGCGGCCCCGCGGGCCGGCTCTCCTCCACCAGGCGGCGGACGACGCGGCCCCGCAGGTCCAGGACCCGCAGCCGCACCGGACCCGCCTCCGGGAGCTCGAAGCGGAGCTGGGTGCGCGGGTTGAAGGGGTTGGGGGCGGCCACCAGCGGCGCAACGGCCGGGGCGCGGTCGGGGACGGCGCTCGCCGTGCCGATCTGCACCTCGGTGCCGGCCAGGTCGACCGCGCCGACCTGGATCCCGGCGGCGAAGAAGCGGGTCCCCGGGCCGAGATCGATGCCGGTCGCACCGGGGACGTCGCGGGCCTGGAAGCGGACCGTGTAGATGCGGCCGGGGCCGGCCACCTCGACACCCGAGCACAGCAGCACGTAGCTCACCGCGAGACGGGAACTGTCGGGAGACACATCGAAGAAATGGAACGGCGCACCGCCGCAGGCTTCGGTCATCAGTTCGCCCGGGGCGCCGGTGCGGGGCTGCCCGAGGAACACGAGCCGGGACGGATCGTAGCCGATGACCAGGTCGAAGCCGTTGAAGGCGTCCCCGTCCTCGACCACGACGTCCACGTCGAAGATCGCCCCCACGGCGACCTGGCCGGCCGTCGGCGTGAGCCGGGCCGTGATCCCGGCCCGGGCCGGCGTTGCCGCCGCTCCCGCCAGGAGCACCAGCAGCGCCGCCCCGAGGAGCGGTTGGCAGGTGCTGCGGCGCCGGCGGCAGGAGTTCCTGCCGCCGGCCGGTTGACGTTCGCGGATCATCACTTCACCAGGGTGATCCGGCGGGATTCGGTCTTGTCCGGGGCCACCATGCGCACGAAGTACACGCCGGAGGCGACCTGACGCCCGGTCTCGTCGCAGCCGTCCCAGCTCGGGCCGTAGCTGCCCGCGGCCAGGACCTCGTCGACGACCGTGCGGATCAGGCGACCGTCCAGGCCGTAGACCCCCAGGCGCACGTGCCCGCTCCGCCCGATGCCGAAGCGCAGCGTCGTGGACGGGTTGAACGGGTTCGGGTAGTTGGGCAGGAGCGTGCTGACGGCGGGCGCCAGATCCGGCACCGGCGACGCCGTGGTGATCTCCAGGTCCAGGGCGACCGGCTGGTTCGTCTGGCCGCGCACGCGCATGGTGCCGAAGCCGAAGGCCGGATCACCGGTGCCGACGACCTCGAAGGTGACGGTCGCGAGCACGTCGCTGCCCGTCAGGCCGGGGCCGGCGGCGCCGAGCAGCGCCACGTCGATCTTGTCGACGCCGTCGTGATAGATCTCCACGGGGGCGGCCTGCCCGCCGGCCAGCGGACCGGCCGCATGGGAGACGAGCTGCAGGACGTCGGTGTCCCAGTCGAGGTCGATGCTCAGGCCGTGGATGGCCCCGTCGCCGGCCAGCCACAGCTGGGCCACCACCATCTCGCCGATCGGGGCCGCGGCGGGCGGCACCAGGGTCAGGACGTTGGCGGCGGCGGGAGCCCGCTTCGGCGCCGACTTGGACACGCCGGCGAAGTTCAGCGAGAACATCATCAGGTCCTCGAACTCGATGACGTTGTCGGTCAGCGGGCGGCCGTCGGTGGTCAGGTCGTCGGTCGGGCCGATGTCCAGGTAGTCGAGGTAGAGCGGATCCTGGTCGTCGACGGCGTAGTGGAAGCCGAGCAGCGAGATGTCCGCCGAACCGACGTCGTTGTCGCCGGCGCCCGCGGTGACGGTGTCGCTCACGTCGCCGAGGTGGTAGTTCAGCACGCCGCCGGTCAGGTTCGAGACGGCCGACTCGGTGCCGCACTCGCTGGCCACGAAGGCGACGTAGTAGTAGACGTCGCGCACGGCCGGCTCGTCGATCTGGCCCGGGGCGGTCAGCAGGGCCGCCAGGGTCCAGCCCGCCGAGAGGGCCGCGGTCGCGTCGACCGGCGCGGTCGGCGCGGCGCCGCCGGCGTCGTCGTACTCGGGGTAGAAGCCGAAGCCCTTGCGGTACACGGCGACGGTGTGCGTCGGGGCGACACCCGACCAGGTCACGGTGATGCCCGTGGTCCCGTCGGCGTCGTTGCCCGTCTTGACCTGGGCCGCGGCGAGGTCGGTGATGGCCGCGGGCGCGACCTGGCCGGTCACGGTCCAGGTGAAGGCGATCGGCGTGATCCCGCCGGCGAGGTCGTCCACGTCGATGGAGACGGCGTACGGACTGCCGGACGACGCGCCACAGGCCACGGCGCCGGTGATCAGGCCCGTGCCGGAGTCGATGGACAGCCCGGCGGGCAGGCCCGTCGCGACGTAGGACAGCACGGTCTGTTCGGCGTCGGTGGCGACGATCTGCAGCGAGACGGACCCGTTCTCGGGCGTGCTCTGCGGGCCGGGGTCGGTCACCACCGGCGCGTCGTTCACGGGCGTGACGGTGATCGTGGCCGTGGCCTGCATGGTGCCGCCCAGGCCGTCGGCCGCCTCGTAGACGAACTGGTCGGTCGTCGTCTCGGTGCCGTCGTGGGTGTAGGTGAAGCCGCCGTCCGCCGCGAGGGCGAAGGCCGCGGCGTGGGTCGGACCGGTGACGAGCGTCGCCGTCAGGCCGTCGCCGTCGTAGTCGGAATCGTTGTCGAGGACGCCCGCGGGCACGCCCAGCGGGGTGGCCGTCAGCGTGCCGCCCTCGGCGACGGTGTAGGCGTCGGCGACCGCGTCGGGCGCCGTGTTGCAGACGTTGTCCACGGTCGCGGTGCCCGGCGTGTACGGGATGTCGACGTTGTTCGAGTCGCGGATGATGCCGCTGACGACCGAAACGGCGCCCTGGCCCCGCACGGGGCCGGGCACGAACCCGATGCGCAGCAGGGTGCCCGGACCGGCGGTGGAGCAGCCGAGCAGCGTGCCGTCGACCTCGATGGTGTCGACGAAGTCGCCCTCGTTGAGCCAGCGGAAGAACGGACCGCAGGCGGCGCCGGTGAGCAGGTCGCCCACCGTGACCGAGGCCGGCACCATGTGGTCGGGATCGAAGCCCAGGACCAGCGAGTAGCCGCGCAGGTCGGCGACCGTCGCATCGATCGTCACGTCGACGAAGAGCGTGTCGCCGCAGTCGACGCTGCCGGCGGCCGGAGCGAATTCCAGGGCGGCCTGGGCGTGGGCGCGGCCGCCGCCGGCGAGAACCGCCAGGGCGACCAGCGCGGTCAGGGCGAACGCCCGCGGGGTGCGGGTCAACCGCGTGTCAGTGCTTTTCATGTCTCCCTCGGCGCAACGGGTGCGCGATTCACTGGTGCTGGAACTCACTGTCGTCCAACGAATTGGGTGATCCGACGACAGACTGTCCACGTCGATGCGGTCATCCCCCGTACCCGTGGACGCGGTCGGCACTGCTCCCGACCGAATATGATAATACCACAAAATCACCCTTGTTCATGAAAATTTTTTCTTATGCCTCTGAAATTGTGTCCGGGCCGGCGTGGCGTCAAGAACGGGCCGCCAGCTCCCCCCGGACGGCCCGGAACGGGCTTCTGTCTCCATGCCGCCGCGCCCCCCAGGGCCGATTCCGCCCGGGACACATTTTCAGAGGCACAACCGATCAGCCCCGTTGGGACCAGGTGTGGAGGGAGCGGAACTGCCGCCAGGCGATGCTGACCAGATCCATCCGCCCGTCCCGATCCAGATCCACCGGCAGCATGCCCAGGTGGGAACTGCGGGGCCCGACGTCGACCATGTGCACGGCCCAGGGTTGCGCCGGGCCGCGGTTCAGCAGCAGGAGCGTGCGGTTGTCGGCGGCGACCCTGTCCGGCTGCATGTCGGTGTGCTCGGCCACGGCCAGGTCCGGACGGCCGTCGCCGTCGAAGTCGGCGACGCCGAGGCTGTTGGCCGAGCGGAGGGTGAGCAGCCGGGTCCGGGCCCAGGGCTCGCGCAGCGGATCATCCGGCCGGCGGAACCAGGCCAGCCCCGCGTCGAAATGCAGGTCCATGCTCTCCTCGGTCGCGACCAGATCATCGCGGCCGTCGCCGTCCATGTCGACCAGGGCCAGCCGGTCGAGCCGTGCCGGCGACGACGCCAGCGGGTACGACGGCCAGCCCCCAGCCGGGTCGGCGGCGCCCGGACCGGGGTTCACGAAGCACCGCAGGTGGAAGCCGTCGGCGGTCGAGGTCACCACGTCGAGAGCCCCGTCGCCGTCGAGGTCGCCCACCACGAGGCCCTCCTCCTCGGTGGCGTCGCTGATCCGGTACAGTTCCCACGGTGCGCCGGCCGGATCGGCGGGAATCGCCAGCCGGAAGAGGGCCATGCCCCGCGTGAAGACGAGCTCCGGATGCCCGCCGGGCACGAGCTGGGCCACCGCGTGGCCCTGGGTGCGGGCGTCCGGGACCGCCGCGACCACCGTCGCGGTCCAGGTCTCGCCGGCGGCGTCGGCGGCCTCGAGCCACAGGGCCTCGGCGCCGCGAAAGGCGAGCAGGTCGCAGCGCTCGTCCCCGTCCACGTCGAGGGCCACGCAGACGTCGACGCCGTCCGGCAGGGCGGTGCGGCGCCAGGCCGCGTCCGCGTCGGCGGTCGCGGGGTTGTGGTAGAGCAGGGAGCCGGCCGCCAGGTCGGGCCAGCCGTCGGCGTCCACGTCGCAGCTCACGAGGCCCATCTTGCCGAACTGGTCGTCGCCGCGGGCGTCGTCGAGGGCGCGATAGGCCCAGTCGCCGGCGGGGGGGGCGGTGGGAACCAGCGCCAGGTCGGCCGTCTGGTTGAACCACGCCTCGAGCCGGCGCCCGACGCCGCCGTAGTTCTTGCCGACGATGTCCAGGTCGCCGTCGCCCTCGAGGTCGGCCACCTGCATGTTGTGGGAGCCGTCGCGGCCGAGGACCATCTCCGTCCAGCCCGCGTCCGCCTGCAGGTAGACCAGGACGAGCTTGCCGCCGGTGTGCATCTCGGCGGTGACGAGGTCGAGCCGCCCGTCCGCGTCGAGGTCGGCCAGGACGAGGGTGTGGGCCCCGTTCAGCGTGCGGTCGCCCACCGGGTGGACCGCCCAATCCGGCGCGCGCGGGTCGGCCGGCGCCGCGAACCAGGCCAGGCCGCCGTCGCCCTCCGAGGCCGAGAGGGCCACGTCGATGTCGCCGTCGCCGTCCACGTCCCCGCAGGCCACGCGGGCGTCGTCCGGCCAGGTGGCGAAATCGTGGCGCACGAAGTCGTCGCCGGCGGGATCGGCCGGCGTCTCGTACCAGAGTCCGCCGAGCACCACGTCCAGGTCGCCGTCGCCGTCGAGGTCGGCCAGGGCCGAGCCCTCGCCGTCGCGGGTGACGAGGGTGCGTGAGGTCCAGTCGCCCGTCGCCCCGCGCAACCACAGGGTGACGGCCGTCTTGTCGCAGGTCACGACGTCGATGTCGCCGTCGCCGTCGAGATCGCCGGTCTCCACGTCGTGGACGTAGCCGGCGCCGATGTCGTGCGCGGTCCAGGCGCCGTCGATCGCGCCCGGATTGGCGAGCCAGATCAGGCCGCGGTCGGTGTCGCCCACGACGATGTCGAGCCGCCCGTCGCCGTCCATGTCGGCGAGCTCCATGTCGGTGGTGAACTGGCCGGACGCGATGTCGCGCCGCTCCCACAGGGGCGCGGCGTACCACACCAGGCCGGGGCCCGTGGCGTGCTCGCCGCCGACGACGATGTCGGCCATGCCGTCGCCGTCGAGGTCGCCGACGGCGCACACGTCGGTGCAGCAGTCGGCGCCGCCGGGAGGCGACGGGTCGATGATCTGGTGCCGAAAGGTGAGCGGCCCCTCGAGCCAGGGATCCGCCGCGTCGTCGCCGCCGCAACCGGCGACGAGGGCGAGCAGCAGCGGCAGGACGAGACCGGCGAAGTGCGGAACGGGACGGCGGCTGGTCATGACGGACCTCCGGGCGGATGTCCGGGCGGGGGCACCGTCCGGGACGCGGAAGGGAAGGTGGCGCGGGTCGAGCGGGCGCGGCGTGTCCGGCCGGGCGCACCCGGCCATGGTAGCATCAGCGGGCGTCGTCTGCACGGGAGCCGTCGCGCCGGCGCGCCGCGAAATCGGCGAAGGCGGTGCCCGTGTCGGCACCCCACTCCCAGTTGCCGAGCAGGCCGACCCGCCGGATGCGCAGCGGTCGGCAGCCGGGATAGATGTCGGCCAGGGAGCGGTAGAGCACGGGCTCGTCGTCGATGTGCACCAGGTAGCGCAGGCCGTCGCAGGCCAGGCGCAGACGCAGCGGGCGCCCCCACGCGATGCGGTCGCCGACGTTGGTCCAGATGGCGTCGTAGAGATCCTCGAAGCCGCCGATGGTGGGGAACGACGAGAGCGAGGCGCCCCCGTAGCAGTCGTCCAGCCACGTGTTCACCAGCAGGTGATGACCGTCATCCTGCCACAGGCAGAAGCCGGCGGTTCCGTGTTCGGACTGGCCCCGGGACGTGCCCGGCGGCGTCAGGGTCACCTCGAGTTCTGCGAAGTCCGGATCGTCCCAGGCGATGGTGTACAGGGTGCGCCCGGGCAGGGGAGCGGCGACGCTCGCGCGCCAGCGGGCGCCGTCCGGACCGACGTCCAGCGCACCGCGGCCGAAGGTGCGGCGCCAGGTGGCGCCGCCGCCCGGCAGGTCGCGACCGTCCAGGTCGCCGGGGGCCCCGCGCAGCGGGTCGGCGAAAACCGTCCGGGTCGGACCGGGTCGCCAGGGTTCGGCTCCGTGCAGCGCCGGCGGCAACGCCACGCGGCGGGGCAGGGTCTCCAGG
>JAGRNP010000113.1:0-8320 GCA_020440705.1 bacterium
TCGGCCGTCGGCGCCACCGCCCGACCTGCCGGGCGCGAGCGGACCCGCGCCGTCGCCCCGCCTGCTCGGCCCCGGCTCGGTGGCCACGGCGGTGCTGACGCGGGATGCCGCGTTCACGCCCGACGGACGCGAGCTCTACTACGTCATGGCGTCGCCGGGATACGGCCACGCGGCCATCATGGTGATGACGTGGCGGAACGGCGCCTGGTCGGAGCCCGCGACCGCACCCTTCTCCGGCGGTGTCGACGGCGTCGATCTCGAACCGCACGTGACGCCCGACGGCCGCCGCCTCCTCTTCGCCTCCAGCCGACCCCTGCCCGGCACCGCGTCCGACGACATGAATCTCTGGGTCATGGACCGCCGGGGCGAGGCCTGGAGCGAGCCGCGACCTCTCGGGCCGCAGGTGAACACGGCGGCCGACGAATTCTTCCCGACGGTCGACGGGCGGGGCCGACTCGTCTTCACCCGGGCCGACTCGACCGGCGGAACCAACAGCGTCTGGTTGGCGCCCGCGGCCCTGGAGAACCTGGGCCCGGCCATGCGCCTGCCCGATCAGGTGAACTGCGGCACCAACCGTTTCAACGCGGCCTTCACGCCCGACGGCCACGGGCTGGTCCTGTCGGTGGTGGGCGCACCGGCGGCCCATGGCCTCGTCGACTACTGCCTCGTGCGCGAGGACGGCCGCGGCGGCTGGGGCGAGCCGGTGAATCTCGGGCCGGGGGTCAACGACGGTTCGGTGGGCGGCTGGTCGGCGTCGTTCGCGCCCGGCGGCGACTTCGTCTTCATGTCTGCCCGCCGCCTCGGGGGCGAGGGGGCGTGGCCCCGCACCTGGGGGGAATTGCAGGCCGACCACAACCGGCCGGGTGGCGGCAATCCCCTGCTGCTGCGGGTCGACGGCGGCTTTCTCGCCGACCTGGCGGCCGGCCATTCACCACCCGCCTGGACCGCGGACATCCCGCTGCCGCCGGCTGCGGCGGCGCCCGCCTGGCCGGCCCCGGGCTCCGACTGGCTGACCAGCGCGCCGCCGGCCGCGCCGGAGATCTTCGCCCCGGGTCTCGTCAGCACCGGTCTGAACGAACGCGACCTGCACGTGGCGCCGGGCGGCGACCGCATCTGGTTCGGGGTCATGGACCAGGGACTGGTCACCGTGCTCGAGTCGCGGCTCGAGGCCGGGCGCTGGACCGAACCCGTGACCGCGCCCTTCCACGACGATCCGGACTTCTTCTGCTTCGAGCCCGCCCTCTCGCCCGACGGCAGGATGCTGGTCACGCTGTCGAACCGGGCCGCACCGGGTCAGGCGCAGGGTCGACGCTGGGACAACCAGAACCTCTTCTTCCGCACGCGCACCGCCGAGGGCTGGTCGGCGGCCGCGCCCCTGCCGGCCCCGGTCACCTCCGCCGCGGCCGAGTACTTCCCGTCCTTCGCGCCGGACGGCACCCTCTTCTTCTCGCGGGAGGACAGCCTCGGCCACCCCGCCCTGTGGGCGGCACGGCCCGCCGGCTCCGGCGTCCCGGGCGCCTTCGCCGCGCCGGAGCGGCTGCCCGACCACGTGAACGTGGGGCAGGACAACTTCAACGGCACCGTGGCGCCGGACGGGACCTGGCTCGTCTTCTGCGTCGCCGGGCACCCGGCGAACCTGGGGCCCGCCGACTACTGGATCAGCCGCCGCGGAATCGACGGCGCGTGGGGGCCGGCCCGTCATCTCGGCGCCCCGTTCAACGGCCCGGGCTGGCGGGCCGCGTCGCTCACCGTCTCGCCCGACGGCCGCGCGGTGTTCTTCGCCTCGAACCGGCCGGATGATGGCGGACGCTATGCCGACGGCCACGTGTCGCGGCAGGATCTGCTCGATGCCCACCGCAGTCCGGGTAATGGTGGGTTCGATGTGTGGTGGGTGAGTTCCGACATACTGACCAGGGAACTGCAATAGTCAAAACGCTGTAAGCGGATATTTTGCACGGTATTGAGACCTGTTCTCATAATTAAACGATTGCGTATATGGTTGACAATGGCTCCTGTTTGTGACAGAATCGTGAGAGTGTGGGGTCCCTGCCACGGGGAGGGATGGGTGCCTCGAGTCTGTCCACGTTCAGACGCGGGAGTGGTGTCATGTCCAGGAATCTCGCCTCCGGATCCGTTCGGATCCTCGCGTTCGGGATCATCGTCGTGTCCGTTCTGCTGGCCGCCGCCGCGGCCGAGGCCCGCAACCCCTATCGCCGGGCCCTGTTCGACCGCTACGGAACCACGCTCACCGACAGCCAGCTCGACGACCTGCCGAGCAACGCCGGCCACTGCGGCGCCTGCCACTTCGACTTCGACGGCGGCGGCACCCGCAACCCGTACGGTCTTTCGCTCGAGGTGCGTCTGGCCGCCGGCATGTCCATCGACGCGGCCATCGCCGACGTCGAGTTCCTCGACGCCGACGGCGACGGCTTCAGCAACTTCGTCGAGCTCACCGACGTCGCCAACTGGTCGAACACGCCGACCTTCCCGGGCCTGACGGCCGGGAACGTCGGCAGCGTGGTGAATGTCGACCCGGCCGACGTGCTGCCCTATGTGACCCCCTCGGGCGGCACCGACACGACGCCGCCCGTGGTGACGGTGCTCTCCCCGGCCGGTGGCGAGTCGTGGGATGCGGGCACCGTGCAGACCGTCAGCTGGACCGCCGTCGATCCGAACGGGATCGCCGGCTGCGACATCTGGCTGAGCGGCGACGGCGGCGCCCATTGGAAGCAGCTCGCCAGGGGGCTGCCCACCGACGGGGCGGGCAACGGCAGCTACCAGCAGTTCATCCCCAACCTGCCGGGCGCCGCGAGCACCATTAAGGTCGTGGCCACCGACGGGGCGGGGAACGTCGGCGAGGGGGTCAACGCCGTCGCCTTCGCGCTCAATGCCGCAGCGACGCTCGTGGCCCCGACCACGCTGCGCGACTTCGACATGCCCGGCACGCAGCCCTTCCAGAGCAGCGAACTCGAGGACCCGTCGACCGTGTGCATCGCCTGCCACGGCGAATACGACGCCTCGCTCGAGCCCTACCACACCTGGTACGGCAGCATGATGGCCCAGAGCATGCGCGATCCCCTGTACCGGGCCACGCTGATCGTGGCCGAGGAGGTCGCCCCGTCGGCCGGCGACCTGTGCATCCGCTGCCACTCGCCCGGCGGCTGGGCGGGCGGCCGTTCCCTGGACACGGGCATGGGTCTGCTGAACGACGTCGACCTGCAGGGCGTCCAGTGCGACTTCTGCCACCGCTCGGTCTCGCCCCACTACGTCGCGGGCGTGAGTCCCGCCGTGGACGCGGACATCCTCGCGGAGCTCGCCGAGGTCCCCGTCGATCCGGCCAACGGCCAGTTCGTCCTCGATCCGGCGCCGGTGCGCCGGGGGCCCTACAGCGATGCCGATCCGAGCCATCAGTGGCTCTATTCCGACTTCACCCTGTCGGCGGAGTTCTGCGGCACCTGCCACGACGTGAGCAACCCGGTCTTCGTGGCCGGCGCCACACCGGGCACGTATGACGTCGATGGGCTCGACCAGCAGCATCCGGACGGCGACAAGCGCAACATGTACCCGGTGGAACGCACCTTCAGCGAATGGAGCGTGAGCGAGTACGCCGCAGGCGGCGTCTACCAGCCCCAGTTCGCAGGCGACCGACCCGATGGCATGGTCTCCACCTGCCAGGACTGCCACATGCGCGACGTCACGGGCGTGGGGGCGAACGTGCCCGGCTCGCCCACCCGCACCGACCTGGCGATCCACGACCTGACCGGCGCCAACACCTTCGTGCCGGACATCCTGCCCGACTTCTATCCGGGCTTGGACACGGCCGCCCTGCAGGACGGCAAGCTGCGGGCCCAGGCGATGCTGTCCCTCGCGGCGAGCATGGAGCTCACGGTCACGCCGGTGGACGGACAACCCGCCGTCAACGTGCGGATCACCAACGAGACCGGACACAAGCTGCCTTCCGGCTACCCCGAGGGACGGCGGGCCTGGATCCATGTCGAGGCCTTCGATGCGGGCGACCAGCCGGTGTACGAGTCGGGCCACTACGACGACGCGACCGGGCACCTGACCCACGACGCCGACGCCAAGGTCTACGAGATCGAGGGCGGCATCTCGACGCGGCTGTCGGGCCTGCTCGGCGTGCCCGCCGGTCCGAGTTTCTTCTTCCCGTTGAACGACACGGTGTACTCGGACAACCGGATCCCGCCCCGCGGCTTCACCAACGCGAACTTCGAGGCGGTGCAGTCGCCGCCCGTGAGCTACAGCTACGCCGACGGCCAGCACTGGGACGACACCCTGTACCTGCTGCCGGCGGGGGCCCGGAGCGTCGAGGTGACCTTCTACTACCAGAGCACGTCGCAGGAGTACATCGAGTTCCTGCGCGACGAGAACCACACCGACGGCTACGGGCAGCAGCTGTACGACGCCTGGGTGGCCCACGGGCGGGCGACGCCGCAGGTGATGGCCCAGGCCACGGCGCTGCTCGACGTGACCGGGACACCCGACGCGCCGGACCTGCCGCGGGTGGTCACCCTGGGGCAGAACTACCCGAATCCGTTCAACCCGCAGACCTTCATCGCCTACAGCCTGCCGGCCCGCGGCGCGGTGCGGTTGCGCATCTACGACGAGCGCGGCCGACTGGTGCGCGCGCTGGTCGACGACTCGTCGCAGGCGGCCGGCCCGCACCGGGTGAAATGGGACGGGCACGACAACGCCGGTCGGGGCTGCGCCTCCGGTGTCTACCACTACGTGCTCGAGACGGACCAGGGCCGCCTGAGCCGCAAGATGACGCTCGTCCGCTAGCCGGCGGACCACGCGGCGGAGAAGAGAAGAGGCGCCGTCCCGGCGGGGGCGGCGCCTCGGCGTGTGCGGCCGTTCCCGGGGCTGCGAAATCGACGTTGGAATTCGGACCGCCACTGCGCTCGTGTCATCGGGAGCAACAAACGCTCCCGATCAAGTATGTCATCACAACAACACATAGGGAGATCGCCCATGACCAGAATCGAACCAGGACGTGTCACCAGGACCGTCATATTCCTGATCTTCTCGCTGACCGCCGCAGCTGCCGTGGCTGCACCCACGTCCGTCATCGTGTGGGAGCCCTACTACCCCGCGTACGATTGGGCCTTTGCGGCCTGTCCCGCCGGCGACATCGCCAGCCACCTGGACATCGAGATCAAGGACAGCAGTGGCAATCCCGCCACGGGACTCAACCCGCGCGTCAAGTTCGTGAACTCTCACACCGGCGGCCAGTCGTCGTACAGCACGGTCTATTGCGGCGGTGCGTCCATGTGGGAGTCCGAATACTTCACGCTGAGCGGCACGTCGGGAACCCACTACCTGTTCGATTTCAACCTGCGGGCCGGAAATATCGGGAGCAAGAACACGAGCTCGGCCTACCTTCAGGTCGAATGGGGACCGGGCTATACCAATGTCGAGCAGATACCGGTGGAGATCGCTTCCCCGGACACGAATGGCGACCTGGACGTCGATATCTCCGACCTCGGCGATTTTGCGGCCATCTATCAGGGGAACGCCGGTCCGGCGCGCATTGTCGACTTCAATTTCGACGGCGTCATCGACATCATTGACCTTGGCGAGTTCGCTTCCCACTACGGGCACGAATGCCAATAGGCTAGGCCAAGTGGCGCCCCCGGCCGCTGAGGCCGGGGGCGCGACGCGTCTCCTTGCCGGTCGAAGAGTCCCATGCTAGCCTCAACGGGCCGTTCCATAGCACCTGCAGCCCGGGATTCTGTTCATGTCAGCATTGCACCCCCTCGACTGGCTCGTCATCGCCGCCTACGCCGCCCTGACCCTGGCGCTGGGTCTGGCCTTCCGCCGGCGCGCCTCGTCCTCGAGCGAGGAGTACTTCCTGTCGGGCCGCACCCTGCCGTGGTGGGTCCTGGGCACGAGCATGGTGGCCACGACCTTCGCCGCCGACACGCCCCTGGCCGTGACGGGATTCGTGCGCGACCACGGCATCTGGTACAACTGGTTCGGCTGGCACTACGTGCTGAGCCAGATGCTGGCCGTCTTCCTCTTCTCGCGCCTCTGGCGCCGGGCCGAGGTGCTGACCGACAACGAGCTGATCGAGATGCGCTACAGCGGCCGCCCGGCCGCCTTCCTGCGCGGCTTCAAGGCGGGCTACTTCGCGATCCTCTACAACTTCATCGTGCTCGGATGGGTGCTGAAGGGCATGGGCACCGTCGCCGAGCAGGTGCTGGGCATCCGGCCCGAGGTGGCGATCATCGCCGGGGCGGCCCTCGCCCTCAGCTACGCCCTGCTGGCCGGCTTCTGGGGCGTCGTGGTGACGGACGTGATCCAGTTCGGCCTGGCCATGGCCGGCTCGATCTCCGTCGCGGTGCTGGCGGTGCGCCACGTGGGGGGCGTGGCCGAACTGAAGGCGAAGCTGGCGGCCCTGCCGGCCACCGGCGCCAACACGCTGGCCTTCGTGCCCGGCGGTGCTTGGGGTCTGGAGTCGGACGTCTTCAAGTTCCTGGTCTTCGTCACGCTGATGTGGTGGGCCAGCCACAACGCCGACGGGGGCGGCTACCTGATCCAGCGCATGGCCGCCGCCCGCGACGAACGCCACGCCCGCGGGGCGACCCTGTGGTTCGTCGTCGCGAACAACGCGGTGCGGTACTGGCCCTGGATCCTGACGGCCCTGTGCTCGCTCGTGCTCTTTCCGACCCTGCCCGACGGCGCCGGCTCCGAGGCGGCCTATCCGGCGGTGATGCGCACCGTGCTCGGACCGGGTCTCCTGGGCCTGGTGCTGGTGTCGTTCTTCGCCGCCTTCATGTCGACCATCGACACCCATCTGAACTGGGGCGCGAGCTACCTGGTCAACGACATCTGGCGCCGCTTCCTCCGGCCCGACGCCGACGAGAAGCAGACGGTGCTCGCGGCCAAGCTGTGCGTGCTGCTGATGATGGTGTGCGCCGTGATCGTCGCCTTCCGCCTGACCAGCATCGGCCGCGCCTGGCTCTTCGTCTGGGCCATGGGGGCGGGCATCGGGCCGGTGCTCGTGCTGCGCTGGTTCTGGTGGCGCATCAACGCCTGGAGCGAGATCGCGGCCCTGGGCTCGTCGGTGCTGCTGGCGGTGGGCTTCGAGGTGGCGGCCGCGGTCCAGAGCGGCGCCGACTACGCCCTTTTCGCCACGCCGGTGCAGGTGGGCGGCGTCGTGCTGGCGACCCACCACAAGGCCCTGATCCTCGTGCCGCTGACCATCGCGGCCTGGGTGACGGTCACCCTCCTGACCCGCCCGGTGGAGAACCTGCGGCTGGCGACGTTCTACAGCCGGGTGCGGCCCGGCGGCTTCTGGGGCCCGGTGGCCCGGGCGAATCCGTTCGTCGTGTGCGACGGGTTCCGCTGGTCGCTGCTGGCGGTGTGGCTGCTGGGCAGCGCGGGGGTGTTCGGCGTGATCTTCGGCCTCGGACGGCTGGTGCTGGGCGATCCGGGGCGGGCCTGGCCCCTGTTCGGGCTCGGCCTGGTGGGGGCGGTGGCGGTGGTCCGGGAAATGCGGCGGCCGGATCAGGCCGACGAGGCGTCCTCGCGTTCGCCCTCGGCGTGAGGCAGCAGGAAATGGAAGCTCGACCCGCTGCCGAGGCGGCTGTCGACCCGCAGGATGCTGTCGTGCCCGGCGACGATCTTGGCCGCGATGGCCAGGCCGAGGCCCGAACTCTGGGCCAGGTGCTGGGCGTGGGTGCGGCGGTCCGGATCGACGGCCACGCGGGTCCGGCTCTCGTCGCCCGTGAAGAAGCGGTCGAAAATGCGGGGCAGGTCTTCCGGGGGGATGCCGCGGCCCGTGTCGCGCACCGTGATCCGCACGCGATCGTCCTGGCGCTCGGCCGTGATGGCCACGTCGCCGCCGGGCCGATTGAACTTGATGGCGTTCTCGACCAGGTTCTGCAGCACCTGCGAGATCTGCAGCGGATCGGCGAGCACCTGGCCCACCCCGTCGCCGATCTCCATGGCCAGGGTGACGTCCTTCTCGGCCGCGAGGCCCTCGCAGCGCAGCAGGATGCTGTCGACGAGTTCGGCCAGGGGGAAGTTCTCCATGCGGAACGTGGCCTGGCCCGAATCGAAGCGTGACAGCACCAGCATGTGCTCGACCAGCCGGTCGAGGTGGTCGAGATTCCCGGTGATGATCCGCAGGTAGCGCTCCCGGTGGGCCGTGCCGCCGCGTCCGTCGTCCATGAGCAGGGTCTCGAGATGGCCC
This sequence comes from bacterium, assembly GCA_020440705.1. Lineage (NCBI taxonomy): Bacteria > bacterium. The sequence goes on from JAGRNP010000113.1 coordinate 8,216, forward strand.
CGCATGCTGGCCATGGGGGTGCGGAGGTCGTGGCTCACGTTGGCGATGAGCTGGCGCTGGAACTGCTCCTTCTGGCGCAGCTTCTCGACCATGTCCTCGATGCGC
>JAGRNP010000113.1:8418-12836 GCA_020440705.1 bacterium
CGCGGCCATGGCGTTGAAGTTGCGGCCGAGCTGCCCGATCTCGTCGGTGCTGCGCACGTGCACCCGATGGGCGAGGTCGCCGCCCGCGAAGGCCGCGACGCCGTCGGAGAGCTTGCCCACGCGGGCGCTCGTCCAGGCCATGATCAGCAGCGCGGTGACGGCCGAGTAGATGAGCAGCGCGGCCAGCGCCTTCACGATGCGGTCCTGGGCGTGGATCATGGCCATCTGCTGGTTCAGGTCGTCGCCCAGCAGGTCGACCGGGGCGTAGCTCGCCACGAGGTAGCCCGCGATGTCGTCCCCGGCCATGATGCGGTCGACCTCGAAGATGCGGTTCACATAGGCTTCGAGGTTCGCCGGATCGGGATAGCTGCCGTAGTCCCAGTCGCCGTCGCTCATGTCGTTGAGGAGGTCGGCGGCGACCATGGGCACGGCTTCGGCCAGACTGTCCGGGGCCGACGAGGCCAACTGGTTCCCCTCGGCGTCGAAGACGATGACCTCGGCCTGGTACGCGGCCACAGCGGCGCCGTAGGCCACGAGGAACTCGTCCCGCTCGGCCGGTGAGAGACCGGGGACCGCCAGGCGGGCGGCCAGGGCGTCGAGTTCGTCGGCCGCCAGGTCTTCGTACCAGTTCTGCTCGGCCTCGTCGGCGTACGGGTTGAAGACGTTCGATTCGATCCACAGGTACCAGCCGCCCAGGCTGACGCCCAGCAGCAGCAGGAACGTCGCCGAGATCCGGAACAGCAGGGTGTTCGCGAAATGGGGCAGGCGGGCTTTCATCGCGGTGCCGTCGTCCTCGGGGTGCGGAGGTTTCCTAGAGGAATTCCTCGGTGAAACGGTACCCGATGCCCCACACGGTGAGGATCAGGCGCGGCCGGTTCGGGTTGTCCTCGATCTTGTTGCGCAGCCGGTTCACGTGGGAATTCACCGTGTGCTCGTAGACGTCGGTGTCCTGGTCCCAGACCAGGTCGAGCAGCTGCCGGCGGCTGTAGGTGCGGCCGGGCCGCGACGCCAGGGTGTAGAGCAGGTCGTACTCCTTCACCGTCAGCTGCACGGGCTCGCCGCCCACCTGCACCTTGCGCTTGCCGTGGTCGATCTTCAGCGGACCGAGATCGATGATGCGGTCGCCGGACGCGATGCGGGCGAGCTCCTCGGCGCGCTCGATGCGGCGGTGCAGCACCTTGATGCGGGCCGTGAGCTCGCGGATGCTGAAGGGCTTGGTCAGGTAGTCGTCGCAGCCGAGCTCGAGCCCGAGGACCTTGTCGGCCTCCTCGCCGCGTGCCGTGAGCATGAGCACCGGCGTGCGCACGTCGCCCGAGCGGATCTCGCGCAGGACATCGATGCCGCTCGTCGAAGGCAGCATCCAGTCGAGGATCACCAGGCCGTACTGGCCCGACTCGAACGCCCGCAGGCCGGCCTCGCCGTCGGCGGCGGCATCCACCTGGTAGCCTTCGGCGGTCAGGTGAAGGGTCAGCAGGTCGATCAGTTCGCGGTCATCCTCGATGACCAGCAGCTTCTTGGCCAGGGTGCCCGTGGCGGTCATTGGCGGGGCCCTCACTTCCTCGGTCGACGTCCCCCGCAGGGGTTCCTGACGAATCGCGGTCGGTTTTTGTAAATCGAATTATACCATGACCTTTCGGGGCGAGCAAGGATTCCGCGTCGGAAAGCCGTAGGAATAATTGTTCAAAAAGCCCCGAAATTTCGTGATTTATCGTGAGGCTCCCGAAAAAAGAATCTCGTTGTGATACTTGCGTGAACGGTGGTGCCGATCATCGCTGCAGAACAGAACTGCGGCCAGGGCGGGAGCCGACGTCCGTGAGTCGGGATATCAGGGAATCCCCGACCCGCGGTGCAAGCGACCGTCCGGCCGCAGAATCATTGGCCGGACCCGTCCTGCCCCCTTCTGGGTTCGGTCATGTAAGGTCCCGGGACACTTCGTGTGCTCCCGGGGCCTTTTTCGTGGCATTCAGGGGGGGGCGGGCCGCGTCGTCCGCGGCGTCGCCGCGAATACTCCCCTCGATCCACGAGTACGTCCGCGACCGGTGCGTCCTTGTCAGCGCCGGCTGCCGACCTATAATGCACGCGGAGGAACAGGCCCCGACCGGGGTCCGCCGCAACGACCGACCCGGGGAGAACCCATGACCACGACCGCCATCGATCTGCCGCCGGTGGGCGAGCCCATCCTCACCCTGCGCGCGGTGACCAAGACCTACGGCGCGAAGCGCGCCGCCCAGGACGTGAACCTGAGCATCCCGCGGGGGAGCATCTACGGCTTCCTCGGCCCCAACGGCGCGGGCAAGACGACGACCATCCGCAGCATCATGAAGATCCTGCTGCCGGACAGCGGCGAGATCCGCCTGGCCGGCCGGGTGCTCGACGGCACCCTGCGCGACCGCATCGGCTACCTGCCCGAGGAGCGCGGCCTGTACCGCAAGATGAAGTGCGTCGACCAGCTCGTCTTCCTGGCCGAGTTGAAGGGCGTGCCGCGGGCCGAGGCCTTCCGGCGCGCCGACGCCTGGCTGGCGCGCCTGGGCCTCGCCGACTACCGCGACCGCAAGGTCGACGCCCTGAGCAAGGGCATGCAGCAGAAGATCCAGTTCGCCGCCACCTTCATCGCCAAGCCGGACGTGGTGATCCTGGACGAGGTCTTCAGCGGGCTGGACCCCCTGAACATCGAACTGCTGCGCGAGATGATCCTCGAGGAGAAGCAGGCCGGCACGACGGTCATCTTCTCGACCCACATGCTGGCCGAGGCCGAGAAGATCTGCGACGCCATCTGCCTGATCGAGGGCGGCGAGGTGATCCTCGACGGGACCCTGGACCAGGTGCGGGAGAAGTTCCCCCTCAAGTCGGTGCGCGTGGCGTGGGAAGGCAAGGTCGAACCGCCGGCCGACCTGGCGGGCGTGACCCACCGCGTCTTCAACGAGGGCAGCTGGGTGCTGACCCTCGCCGAAGGGACCGATCCGCGCAGCCTGCTGCCGGCGCTCACGGCGGCCGGGCCCCTGACCCTCTTCTCGGCGAACCGACCGAGCCTGAACGAGATCTTCCTGACGGCCGTCGCCCGGCGGCGCGGGGAGGTGGCGGCATGACGAAGGTGCTGACGGTCGTTCGCAAGGAGTATCTCGAGCGCGTGCGGTCCAAGAGCTTCCTCGTCGGGACGCTGCTCGGACCCGCGCTCATGTCCATGTTCATCGTGCTGCCGGTCCTGCTCGGCGACAAGGGCGGCGACAACGAGCGCCGGGTCGGCGTCGTCGATCCGTCGGGGATGTACTTCGACCGCATGGTCGCCGTGGCGGCGGACCAGGGCCGCGAGTCGCTCGTGCTCGAGCGCGTCGAAGTGGGTCCGGACGGGCCGGACGCGGCGGTCGAAACCCTGAAGCAGGGCATCCTGGGCGAGTCGCTCCACAGCGGCGTGCTGGTGGCGCCGGACTTCCTGGACCGCCCGCAGGTGACGTTCTACAACAAGTCCGTCGGCGCGACGATCCTCCGCGAGGAGATCCTGCGCCCGATCATGAACCAGATCCTGCGGGAACAGCGCATGGCCGCGGCCGAGGTGCCCGACTCGCTCTACACCTATCTCGCCGCGCGCACGACCTGGGAGAGCCTGACCGTGACCGACACGGGCGAGGAGCAGGCTTCGGACGACGAGGCCAGCTTCGCGGTGGCCATCATCCTCATCATGATCATCTACATCATGGTGATCATGTACGGCAGCCACACGCTGACCGCCGTCATCGAGGAGAAGTCGAGCCGCATGGTCGAGGTGCTGCTGGCCAGCGTCTCGCCGGAGAACCTGATGCTCGGCAAGGTGCTCGGCATCGGCCTGGCCGGACTGACCCAGTTCGGCATCTGGGCCGGAACGATGCTCCTGCTCTCCAGTCGCGGCGTGTCGGTCGGCGACTTCACCCTCGACATGGCGTTCCTCACGCCGACGATCCTGATCTCGTTCGTCATGTTCTTCGTGCTCGGCTTCTTCCTCTACGCCACCCTCTACGCCGGCGTGGGGGCCATGTGCAACACGGTGCAGGACAGCCAGCAGTTCCACATGCCGCTGGCCATGGGCCTGGTGATCCCGATGGTGCTGATGAGCGTCATCCTGCGGGCGCCCGACGCCCCCCTGGCGGTGATCCTGAGCCTGGTGCCGTTCTTCGCGCCGGTGATCATGTTCATGCGCGTCTGCGTCGAGACACCGCCCCTGTGGCAGATCGGCCTGAGCTGGCTCATCATGATCGTCACCATCTGGCTCGCGAGCCGCGCGGCGGGCAAGCTCTTCCGGGTCGGGATCCTGATGCATGGGGAGTCGCCGACCTGGGGGACGTTGGGCAAGGTGCTGCGGGGGTAGGGAAGGGCGCTCCGCACCGCGGCGTGTCGGCGCTTCGCGCAATCGAGGGCCCCTGGACGGGGCCCTCTCTGCTCAGGCG